>NZ_CALAEQ010000067.1 GCF_937891065.1 uncultured Lutibacter sp.
CCGAAGTTAGTCCTACTAGAAATAGTGGGTTTTTTTATGCTTTTAAAAAAATAGTTTATTTATTGACTTTTGTCATATTTTGTTTATGTAATATATGTTACATTTGTCATGTAGGTTCTAAACCTACATCTTTTTCATAGCAATTTTCCCTCTCCAACACTGTTAGAGAGGGTTTTTTATTTTTTATAATTTAAACTTGTGATATTTGTCATATCATTTATTGAAATAACTAATTAATTTTGTACAGTTAATTAATTAAAAACATGATGTTTGCCTATAAATTATTGTACGAAAAAGTACGAAGATTGGAAGTAACTGACTCTTCAACAATCATGTTGTTTCTTAAATCTTTATAGAAACAGAATTATACCTATTTGCTTAAAACGGGTTTATATTTTACATTTTAAATAGTAGCTTTATTATATTAAAAATTTGTCAATAATAGGAGTGAAATAGTGTTATAATAGAACATATTTGGAAACACTAATTTAGGATATTTATTATCACCAAAATTTTTAATCATATTTGTTTTTTTATTTAAAAATTACCAAGCTTCTTATTGTTATTAATACAAAAAATAGAATTAAATTTGCTTTAAAATCACTAAAAGTGGATTTAAATTAAAAAAAATAAAACTCATAATACAAATTTAACAAAATACAATAATATGTTAAAATCAACAATTAGATTACGAATGAGCTCACATGATGCTCATTATGGGGGAAATTTAGTAGATGGAGCAAGAATGCTTCAGTTATTTGGTGATGTTGCTACAGAACTTCTTATTTTAAGAGATGGTGACGAAGGATTATTCAAAGCATATGATATGGTAGAATTTATGGCTCCTGTTTATGCTGGTGATTATATTGAAGCTGTTGGAGAAATTATTGAAGAAGGAAATTCTAGTAGAAGAATGAAATTTGAAGCTAGAAAAGTAATTGCACCACGACCAGATATTTCTGATTCAGCTTGTGATTTTTTAGAAGAACCAATAGTTGTTTGTAGAGCCACAGGAACCTGTGTTACTCCAAAAGCGAATCAACGTAAATAAATTTAGTATGGAAAAATTAATAATTACAGCAGCCATTTCCGGAGCAGAAGTTACTAAAGAGCACAACCCGGTAGTGCCTTATACACTAGAAGAATGTGTGCGTGAAGCTAGTTTAGCTTACGAAGCAGGTGCAAGTATTATTCATTTACACGTTCGTAAAGATGATGGAACACCTACCCAAGATAAAAATCGTTTTAAAGAAGTAATGGATGCTATTCAAGCAAAATGTCCAGATGCAATTATTCAACCTTCAACAGGAGGAGCAGTTGGTATGACAAATGATGAAAGATTGCAACCTACTGAATTATACCCAGAAATGGCAACGTTAGATTGTGGTACTTTAAATTTTGGAGGTGATGAAATATTTGAAAATACAGAAAATACGATCAAATATTTTGGGCAGCGAATGATTGAGAATAATATCAAGCCAGAACTTGAAGTATTTGATAAATCTATGATTGATATGGCTTTACGTCTTCATAAAAAAGGGTTTATAAAATCACCAATGCATTTTGACTTTGTGATGGGTGTTAATGGTGGTATTTCTGGAACTTTAAGAGATTTTGTTTTCTTAAGAAATAGTATTCCTGCTGACGCAACATATACAGTTGCCGGAGTAGGAAGGTTTGAATTTCCGTTAGCTACTGCGGCCATTATAGATGGTGGTCACGTTAGAGTTGGTTTAGAAGATAATTTATATATCTCTAAAGGAGTTTTAACAAAATCTAATGGAGAGTTAGTTGAAAAAGTAGTGCGATTGGCAAAAGAGCTTGGTCGTGAAATAGCTACTCCAGCTGAAGCAAGAGAAATTTTAGGATTGAAGAAACGATAAACGGTTTCTGATTTAATAATTATATTATGAAACGAGCATTGCAAATTTTGATATATAAACGAATAATTAATGGCGAACAGCATCTGTTACCGCTAAAAAATAAAATTTAAACAGATGAAAAAAGGAAATAAATATGGAACTCATAGGGTTTTAGAACCTCAAGGAGTGCTTCCACAACCTGCAACAAAGGTTGATAATAATGTTGCTGAAATTTATGACAATGAAATCTTGGTAGATGTTGATATTTTAAATGTCGATTCAGCGAGTTTTACACAAATAAAAGAGCAGGCGGGTGGTGATGTTGAAAAAATCAAAGAGATTATTTTGAACATTGTAGCTACTCAAGGAAAAATGAAAAATCCTATTACGGGATCTGGTGGTATGTTTATTGGGACCGTGGTGAAAATTGGCAATGCACTAGAAGATAAAATTGACCTTAAAGTTGGAGATAGAATTGCAAGTCTTGTTTCTTTATCACTAACACCTCTTAAAATTGAAGAGATTATTGAGGTTAAAGTAAATATTGATCAAGTAATTGTAAAAGCAAGAGCCATTTTATTTGAAACTGGTTTGTATTCAAAACTACCTACAGATATGCCTGATGCATTGGCATTAGCAGTACTTGATGTATGTGGTGCGCCGGCTCAAACTGCACGATTGGTAAAATCAGGAGATACAGTTGTTATTATTGGTGCAAGTGGTAAATCAGGTATTCTTTGTTGCTACGAAGCTAAAAGAAGAGCTGGTGTTACAGGAAAAGTAATAGGTGTTGATTATAGTGATAATGGTTTAGATGCTTTAAGAAAATTAAATATTTGCGACGAAATTTTAAAACTTGATGCAACAAATGCACTTAGCTGTTACGATGCGATTTCTAAAGTGACAAATGATAAACTTGCCGATGTTGTTATTAATAACGTAAACATTCAAAATACAGAAATGGGTTCTATTTTAATGTGTAAAGATAGAGGTGTTGTTTATTTCTTTAGTATGGCAACTTCATTTACTAAAGCTGCTTTAGGAGCAGAAGGTGTTGGTAAAGATATTGACATGATTGTTGGAAATGGATACGCCTTAGGCCATGCTGAAATAACCCTAAATATATTAAGAGAAGATAAAGGGATTAGAGATTTGTATGAAGGTCTTTATGCTTAATTTATTTTTCTAACTAAAATAATAAAAATGAAACGAGAATATAAAAAAGTTGAATATAAACACATCCCTTTATTTAAAGATGTGAAGCAAGAAGATTGGAATGACTGGAGATGGCAATTAAGACATGCCATTCGTGACATTCCTACATTAGAAAAAGTTATTAAAATAACAGACGAAGAAAGGGAGAATCTTTCAAGTACTTTAAGTACGTTCAAAATGGCAATTACGCCATATTACGCAGCTTTAATGGATAAAGAAGATAGAAATTGTCCAGTGAGAATGCTGGCAGTTCCTGTTCTTAATGAATTATTTGTTGCACCTTCTGATTTGGATGATCCTTTACATGAGGATGTAGATTCTCCAGCTCCAGGATTAACACATCGTTATCCAGACAGAGCGTTATTGCTGGTAACAAACGAATGTTCAATGTATTGTCGTCATTGTACACGAAGAAGAGTAGTTGGTGATTCTAGTGAAAAAGTTGCTAAAGATCATTTAGAACAAGCTTTTGAATACATAAGAAATACGCCTCAACTTAGAGATATAGTTGTTTCTGGTGGTGATCCATTAATATTAACTGATGAAAGATTAGATTATATTCTTGGGGAATTGAGAAAAATAGATCACATCGAAATTATTCGTATTGGTAGTAGAATGCCTGTGGTACTTCCTCAAAGAATTACGGATGAATTCTGCGAAATGATTAAAAAGCATCATCCAATATATGTGAATACTCATTTTAATCACCCAAAAGAAGTAACTGAAGAGGCTAAAATTGCTTGTGAAAGATTAGCAAATGCAGGAGTAAATGTTGGAAATCAATCCGTATTGCTTAGAGGAATTAATGATTGCTCTAATATTATGAAAAAGTTAATGCACGAGATATTAAGAATTCGTGTAAGGCCTTATTATATATATCAATGTGACCTTTCTGAAGGAATTTCACACTTTAGAACTACGGTTTCAAAAGGGATTGAGATTATTGAAAATTTACGTGGACATACATCAGGTTTAGCAGTTCCAACTTTTGTGGTGGATGCACCTGGTGGTGGAGGTAAAATTCCTGTGATGCCAGATTATTTAATCTCTCAAAATGAGAAGAGAGTTGTATTAAGAAATTACGAAGGTGTTATTACTACCTATACGCAGCCAACAAATGGGCCAGAGCATGATTCTGAAAATTGTGAGTTCTGTAAAGATGAGAATTTGGTTGCTAAAGATGGTGTAGCTATGTTATTAAATAATGATGGTCTGTCAATTCAGCCAGAAAATTTAAAACGAAGTAACAGAATACACAGAGAACATTAGAATTGATACGATTCCTATTAAGATGAACAGTACTATTGCAGAGCAACTGGTTAATAAAACTACATTCTTAGTAGGGAATAAAAAGAATGCGGGTAAAACAACTTTTCTAAACTTCGCCTTAAAGCAAGTTAGAGAAGTTGTTTCACCTACTTTTTTTACAATTGGAATTGATGGAGAAACAAGTGATTTAATTTTTGATACACCTAAACCAAAGATTTATACTGAAATTGGAGATTTTGTAATCACTTCTAATTTAATGATTAACAAGAGTGATGCTTTGTTTGATATTTTTCATGTGTTTCCATACAAAACTGTATTGGGAAGGCTTGTTTTAGCAAAAACATTAAGAAGTGGAACCATTGAACTTGTTGGTGCGGAAGATAATAAACAAATAACAGAGATTGTTGAATATCTAAAAAATGAAGAACAAATAAAAACGATTATAATTGATGGGGCTGCAAGTAGAACAACACAAGTAGCTTCAATTAAAAACAGTAATTTTTATTACATTATCAAATTAGATAATAAAAGTATTAATTCGGATATCAACAAATTTAAAACAATAGCATTAATAAGTAAGTTCAAAAGTATTGATGATATTTTGGACGTTGATACTAAAAATATTTTTGAAATTGAAGGAGCTTTAACAGTCTCTAAACTTTTATCAATTCCTGTAAACTGTGATATGTTAGTATTAAATGATTTCACAAAAATATTTTTGGATTTTTCTCAAATAACAGAGTTAACAAGAAAGGTTGAAATTGCTTATAAAATTCCATATCAACTAATCTCTTTTGTTGTAATTCTAAAGGATATAAAAAAAGAAGATTTTAAGAAAGTATTAAAACAACATAATATAGAAGAAACAATTTTATACAATCCATATGAAAATTAAAGAAACCATACAATTTATAGAATTTAATACATTCTATTCGGAGTATGCTCCTTTAACTCCGTATGGGTTACAGAATAAAAATAAATACCATGTTTTTACGGATACTAAGTTGCTTTCATCTATTCATATTTCAATAGGAAAAATTGTAACTTTTATCAGTGAAAAACCTATTATATGTGTCAAAATTGAAAATCATTTCAAGAAAATTGCGTTATTAAATTCATTAGAAAGAAAACTATTCGATTCTGCTGACATTTTTCTAGTGAAAAAATTACTGGTTAATTATAAGAATATAGTTAATTTCTTAGATGACACCATTAAAGAAGATTTACAAATCAATTTCACCTCAAGTGAATTGTTGAGTTTTTTATCTCTAGATGGTGCAAATAAAGAATCCTTTTATTTAAATGCTTCATATAGTAAAGACCTTGAGGGAAATCGTAAAAAATTAGCCGAAATAAATCAAAAACTAGCTGAGATTAAGAAAGAAAGATTTAGTGAGATTTTAAAAGAACACAATCTAGATTTTAGATTTCGAGATTTTATTGTAGTTGAAGAAAGTCAAACAATAAATCTTAATTCAAATCTTGTTTATAAGGAAGTATATGACAAAAATTCTTTATTAATAAAACCAATTCTTCCGAAGAAGTATTTCGAATTACATGAAAAGAAGGAAGTTTTATTAACCGAAGAACAGTTATTTGAACAAGATGTTCTTGAAAAAATATCTAATAAAATTTTAGCAGAGAAAGAAACTATAAAACAATATCTTCAAAAGCTTGAAATGCTTGATACGCTATTTGCGAAAGCAAGATTGGCTATTAACTATAAAATGAATCCTCCTATTTTAGGAAATAGAAAAGAAGCTATTGAAGTTAAAAATGGGTATTATTTGCCATTGGCAAACAAATGTGCCAAACTAGGTGAAATTTATACACCTTTAAATGCTGAATTTGAAAATAAAACCTGTGTTATAACAGGCTCCAATATGGGAGGTAAAACTATGCTTTTAAAAACCATTGGTTTTATGCAGATTTTAACACAAATGGGTTTTTGGGTTCCTGCTGAGAAATTTAAAACTTCAGTTTTTGATAAGATTCATTACATAGGCGAAGACCTTTCTGAAAAGGTTGAAGGATTAAGTAGTTTTGGATTTGAAATTCATAATCTTACTGAAGCGACAAAGGATTTTGATAAAAACACGCTGTTATTAATTGATGAGTTTGCAAAAACAACAAATTCAATTGAAGCAAAAGCTATTATTGCTGCAATGCTGAAAAGTTTTTCTCAGAAAGCGACATTGAGTAGCTTTGTGTCAACTCATTTTATGGAATTACCAGAATTTGAAAATGTGTCTTTTTATAAAATGAAAGGTTTGGATTATTCCGAATATGAAAAATATTATAGTAAAGAAAAACAATATTCATTGCGTGAAAGAATTAAGCTGATTAATACTTTTATGCGTTATGAAATTATAAAAACAGATAGTAGTGATCGCACATATGATGCAATAAAAATTGCAGATATATTAGGATTAAATGAGGAAATTATTACATATACAAAAGAGTATTTAAGAGGGAATTATGACTAAATCAAAATTAAATCTCGACACGAACAAGATTGCGAAGGCTCGAGAACTTTCAAAACAAATTTCTGCACCCGTGCAGGAATATATAGAAAAGAATACAACAGTTGCCATTGAAAGAACAACACTTAGAATGATGGGTGCTGATGGTGTTGATTCTAATGGTGTTCCAATTCCAAATAAGGTTGTTGACCAAATAGGAGATAATCTTTGTTATGGAGCTACCAAGTATTATATTAATGCTTTGCTTAAAAAAGGATTAAGTCCTGAAGAGTTAAACATAGAAATTGGCAATGGCCTAGATATTACAAAACTAGATTTTGTTGACTTTTCTTTTATTGAAGATAAAGCACAAGAGTTAGTTGAAATATTTGCTTCAAAAGTGAAAGCAAACGTTGCTTTCCGGGAGGAAAAAGTACATAAGTATAAAGAGAAAGAAAATTCTCCGTTATTGTATCTTATTGTTGCAACTGGTAATATTTATGAAGATGTGAAGCAAGCACAAGCTGCTGCAAAACAAGGAGCAGATATTATTGCTGTTATTAGAACAACAGGTCAAAGTTTATTAGATTTTGTTCCTTATGGTCCTACAACAGAAGGTTTCGGAGGTACCTATGCAACCCAAGAAAATTTCAAGATAATGCGTAAAGCGTTAGATGAAACAGGTGATGAAATTGGAAAATATATTAGATTGGTAAATTATTGTTCAGGTTTATGTATGCCTGAAATTGCAGTAATGGGAGCTTTGGAAAGATTGGATATGATGTTAAACGATTCTATGTACGGCATTCTGTTTAGGGATATTAATATGTATAGAACTTTTGTTGATCAAAAGTTTTCAAGAATGATTAACTCTTTTGCAGGAATTGTAATCAACTCTGGTGAAGATAATTATTTAACTACTTCTGATGCAGTTGAAAAAGCATACACGGTTACAGCATCTCAGTTTATCAATGAAAGATTTGCATACGAGTCTGGTCTGCCAGCAAAATTAATGGGACTAGGTCACGCTTTTGAAATGAATCCAGATATTAAAAATGGATTCTTGTTGGAAATGGCACAAGCTCAAATGGCAAGTGAAATTTTTCCAGAGGCACCATTGAAATATATGCCTCCTACAAAATATATGACAGGAGATATTTTTAAAGGTTTAGCAATGAATACTTTATTTAATTTTATTGCGAAATCTACAAATCAAGGAATTTTATTACTTGGAATGCTAACAGAAGCTATTCATACACCATTTATGCAAGATCGTTTTTTAGGTGTTGCCAATGCAAAATATGTATTGAATAATATTGCAGACTTTTCTGATGATATTGAATACAAAAAAGATGGTATTATGCAAACAAGAGCAAAAGTTGTACTAGATGAAACTATCGAGTTTCTTGAAGAGATTAATAAAACTAACTTGTTTAATGCTATTGAAGGTAAAATGTTTGCAGAAGTAAGCAGACCAAAAAATGGAGGTAAAGGTTTAGAAGGAGTTGCTGAAAAAGCAGAAGATTATTACAATCCATTCTATACCTATCTTGAAAATGAATTAAATATTGTAAAAGGAAACTAATTATGATGATAAGACCTTACGGAGATACATTAAACGACGGTGCTGTTCAATTGTCATTCACTTTGCCTGTTGCACATTGTGCAAAGGCTGACGAAGCTGCAATTATATATACTAAAAAATTAGGGTTTAAAGAAGTTGAGGTGGTTCACTCAAACCCGCTTTCTGATGAATTTACATTTTTCGTTGTGTATGGAAAAACAGATATTAGTATTGATTATGATAAAGTAGTTGTAGAAGAGGTTGAGAAATCTCTTGACTTTTATGGTGTAAACAATTTTATTAAAGAGCATATTGAAAGAAAAATAGTAGTTGTTGGCGCTTGTTCAGGAACAGATGCACATACTGTTGGTATTGATGCAATTATGAACATGAAAGGATTCGATCAACATTATGGTTTAGAAAGATATCCAATGATTGAAGCATACAATCTTGGTGCTCAAATTCCAAATGAAGAACTAATTAAAAAGGCAGTTGAATTAAAAGCAGATGCTATTTTAATTTCACAAATTGTAACTCAAAAAGAAGTTCACATTCAAAATTTAACTGAATTTATTGAATTATTGGAAGCTGAAGGGTTACGATCTAAAATGGTTGTTTGTGCTGGTGGACCAAGAATTGGAAATAAATTAGCACTAGAACTTGGCTATGATGCAGGCTTTGGTAGAGGAACTTATCCTGAAAATGTAGCTTCTTTCATTGTGGAGAAAATGCATGAAAGAGGGATGAAATAGAGATTGTCAGTTTTAAATAAAAAAATAATAAAAAATAAGTAAAATGAAAGAAGTATATATAATTGATGCGGTTAGAACTGCAGTTGGAAATTTTGGAGGTTCACTTTCTAAAATCTCTGCAGTTGAATTAGGAACTGTAGTTATAAAAGAACTTTTAAAAAGAAATAATCTTGAAGGAAAAGAAGTTGATGATGTGCTTATGGGCTCGGTATTAACTGCAGGTCAAGGTCAAAATGTTGCACGTCAAATCGCTATTGGAGCAGGGATACCAAATGATAAAACTGCAATGACAATTAATATGGTCTGTGGCTCTGGATTAAGAACTGTTGCTATGGCAGCGCAAGCCATTAAAGCTGGTGATGCAGAAATAGTAATTGCTGGTGGTACTGAAAATATGTCTATGTCCCCATATATTTTACCAAAAGCTCGTGAAGGTTATAAAATGGGAAATGGGCAAATTGTAGACACTATGATAAACGATGGTTTATGGGATGTGTTTAATAATTACCATATGGGTATTACAGCTGAAAATTTAGTTGAGAAATATAATTTAACTAGAGAAGAACAAGATGCTTTAGCAGCTAATTCTCAAAATAAAGCAGAAAAAGCAATTGTAGAAGGTAAATTTGTAGATGAAATTGTGCCAATTGAAATTCCACAGAGAAGAAAAGACCCAATTATTTTTAATACAGATGAATTCGTAAGATGTGGAGTGACTGCTGAATCTTTGGCTAAAGTTAGACCAGCATTTAAAAAGGATGGAACAGTTACTGCTGCAAATGCTTCAGGGATTAATGATGGTGCTGCTGCTGTTATCGTAGCAAGTAAAGAAGCTGTTGAAAAATATAATTTAAAGCCAATGGCTAAAATTATTTCTTATGCATATCACGGGACAGATCCTTCAATAATGGGAATTGGACCTGTTGAATCAGTTAGAAAAGCGTTAAACAAAGCGGGTTGGAAAAAAGAAGATCTAGATTTAATTGAAGCTAACGAAGCTTTCGCAGCACAAGCACTATCAGTTATCAAAGAGCTTGATTTAAATACAGAAATAACTAATGTTAATGGAGGAGCCATTGCAATAGGTCATCCTATTGGTGCAAGTGGAACAAGAATTTTAACAACATTACTTCACGAAATGAAACGTAGAGAATCTAAAAAAGGATTGGCTACACTTTGTATTGGTGGAGGAATGGGTATTGCAATGTGTGTTGAAGGAATGTAAATAATTAGAGCAAAGTAATATTTAAAGTTGAGATATTTTCACTTAATTATTACTCATAAAAGTCAAAAGCTTCCATTCTTTGGAAGCTTTTTTTTACTTTCTTTAAAAAAGAAGATTTGTTGATTTTTGTCATATTTTATATAAGTAATATAAGTTACTTTTATCACGTAGGTTTTATACCTACATCTTTTTCATAGCAATTTTCCCTCTCCAACCCCAAGTTGAGAGGGTTTTTTATTTTAAACCCTTGTTTTTTACAAAGTTATGCATGTTGAATTTATAGTGATTTGTTTTGTGTTATAAACGTAACATTGGTTACTTCATTTATGTATTTAAAGAGTTAAGTTTGACCTGTAGATAAATATCTACATCTATTTCAAAGCAATTTTCCCTCTCCAATCCCAAGTTGAGAGGGTTTTTTTATGAATAGATATATTGAATCTTTTTTTAATGGCGAATTTTGTTTCAATTTATATATTTTGAAATTAAAATATTACTTACTTTTTCATTTGCACGATTCTTAATTCACTTAATTAATGAGTGTAATCATTTATAGTTTTTATTATATACTGCTTGATATACTATTGCAGATTATGATTTTTATTAAAAAATAATGTAAATTGTAAAAAATATAAACTTAAACTCTATTTAATGATTGCATTTGAGAATATTACAAAAAAAGCACATT
>NZ_CALAEQ010000068.1 GCF_937891065.1 uncultured Lutibacter sp.
ACTAAAATCAAAAATTGCTGCAGATTTAAACAAACCATACGCCATAAATGGAATCCCCAAACCTAACACTAAACTTAATGTAAGCGATATTGAAATACCCAAATATTGTCCCATAAATATTTTGCTTCGGTTAATGGGTTGTGCCAATAAAAGTTCGGTAAATTCTTTTGAATTGTAGTAATACATTACACCGAAGATTGTTCCAATTAGAGGGGTTAAAACAATAATAATATTCATTAAAGTAATTACGGCTTTGTTTACATCATTATTTAAAAACAACAACACAAAACCAAGTAGTAAATAAAAAATAAAATACACATAACTCCAACGGCTACGCATTAAATCGTAAAAACTATATTTTAATATTTTAAGCATATTGTTTAGATATTAAATTAGCGATAGCGTGTTCCAAATTGTCATTTTCTGTTTGCTTTTTCAATGCATCAATACTTCCTTTAAAATATATTTTCCCATCTAATAGAAATACAATTTCATCAGCTACTTCATCTACAAAACTCATAATATGAGTGGTGATTAAAATGGTTTTTCCCTTTGCCTTTTCTTTTTGGATGAGTTCTTTTAAATGAATTAAAGCGATAGGATCTAGCCCGTTTGTAGGTTCATCCAGTATAATTAAATGACTGTCGAACATAAAAGTTAAAACGATATTTACTTTTTGTTTTGTACCACCAGAAAGGTTTCCTAATTTTTTTTGAAGAGAATCATTCAATCCAAATAAATCAATTAATACCTGTTCATTTGACTCTTTTGGCCGAAGATTTTTTACCATTTGAATCAATTCAATAACTGTTAAATTTGGAGGGAAATTAGCGATTTGTGGTAAATAATTTAAATCGTTTCTATAATCCCACTTTC
This sequence comes from uncultured Lutibacter sp., assembly GCF_937891065.1. GTDB lineage: Bacteria > Bacteroidota > Bacteroidia > Flavobacteriales > Flavobacteriaceae > Lutibacter. The sequence goes on from NZ_CALAEQ010000068.1 coordinate 877, forward strand.
TTAAAACGCTTTTATTGTTATATGTAATAGTACCTTTTTGAGGAATTACCATTCCTAACAAACATTTAATCAAAGTTGTTTTACCTGAGCCATTTGGTCCAAGTATAGCGAAAATTCCGCCTTCTTTAATTGATAAATCTAATCCGTCTAAAACAGTTAGTTTGCCAAATCGTTTGTGTAAATTTTTAAATTCAATCATTAATTTTTTTCATTATAGGGTTTTCATCCGTTAAATCGTCAGGTGTAAAAACCGGTGAAACTTTTTCTGAAAAATTGATAATATCAACAAATAAACTTCTTAATAATACCAAAGCTTCTGGAGTTTTATTTACAATGTATGAGAACAATTTTACGGGACGATATGGAATGTCTCCAATTCCATTTTTATCTAAATCATAACCAGTGTATTCGCTCCAATAATTATTATTAAAACTATTATCATTTTTTTTAGTATTGTACGATAAATCTAATGAATTATGCATAAAATCATTCTTTTCAAAAATGTTTGCATAACAGGCTCCTGCAATTTTAATTGCCCAGCCATTTCTTAAAAAAGTATTGTTTTTGTAATTTATTCTTGTACAACCTTCACCATTTATTCCAATAGTATTTTCTTCAAATAAATTGTTGTAAATCTCGGCATCATAAATTTCTTTTAATAATAAACCATACGAAGCAGAACCCCAGTTTAGCTTAAAAGTATTGTGATGCATAGTTATATATTTAGAAAACATTACCGCTACGCCAGCTCCATTATTTCTAAATTCGTTATGATGGTAAATATTATTATTTGAAAACATGAAATGCAAACCGTATCGAATATTATTATGGCTGTTATTTTCATAAACGACACTTTGTTTTACAAACTCAAAATAAATTCCATCACGTAAACCAGTTAACTGATTGTTGTATACTTCCATTTCACTTCCGTCCCAAATATGAATACCATTTCCTGAACTTGCTTCACTTTTTCTATTTCCAGATATTCTATTATTTCTAATAATTCCGTTTTTAGATTTTTCAATTAAAAGCCCAAAAAACACATTTTCTAAAATACAGTCTTCAATAATAAAATTTCTAGCTTTTATAACTTTAATTGCTGCATAATCTATTGTGTAGCTCATTCCTACATTTATAATTTTTAAACCTCTAATGGTAAAATTATCAGCCTCAAAAATTATAATTCCTCCAGTATCTTCACCATCAATTACAGCTCCTTTTTCACCAATAAGAGAAATGGATTTATTAATAATAATATTGTTTTCTTTGTAAATCCCTTTTTTTACAACTATTTCATCACCTGTCTCAGCAATTTTAATAGCTTCTTTAATGGATTTTACAGTACAAGTTTCACAAACTTCAATCCGTTTTGCTGAAATTGTTAGTGTAGTAAAAAAGAAAAGTAATAGGATTATATACTTCATTATTTATCTGAAAGTTTTTGCTTTAAGGTTTCCCAAGTATAGTTTTCACCTCCATGTTTTTGTTGTAATTCTTCGGCTTTATTTTTTGAAGAAAAGGCTGATAAATTCGCACCCATCGGACTTTTAATTTCTTTACTTATTAAAAATGTAGCAGTTTTAGCATCAATCATTTCACCTGGATTTCCATAATTAGCAACTAAAAAAATAGCCATTTCTTCTTCAGTTTTTTCACTTAAGTCGTTAATCATACATTCGATAGCATCAAACTTAAATTGCTTTCCTTTTTTAGTTACATATTGAGCTGAATGAGTCTTATCAACCACGTTCATTTTACAAAAACTACATTGATCTTTTCCATATTCAATCGCTTCAGGTTCAACTTTACAAGAAACTATTAGTGCTAATATTGCAACACCTAAAAATGATTTTAAAAGATGAGTTTTCATTATTTCTGATTTTATTAGTTGTTAAATATACATTAAAAACGAGTATATCTAAATGAGTATACTCGTTTTATAATATTTTTAAGAATTTAAATTGAATTATGCCTTAGCTTCTTTTTTACCTACAAAGAAAGCTACAAATGTTAAAAACATTCCTAAAAACATTAAATAAGCTCCAAGTCTTGGATATGAATGCGCTTTAAAATTCAGTATATCTTTTGAACCAAATAGGGGAGGTTGAAAGCCCATAATTGAACCATCAGGGTTTGTAAATTTCATAATTGCTTTTGGATCTAAATTGTGTCCATAATCATATTCCCATAAGTAAAAGTCATACATACCTGCAATTCCTAATAAACTTATTATTACAAACCAAACTAAAAATAATTTATGATTCCCTAAAAAACCAAATAACACACCTAATGCTACCATAAAGCCTATAGCCCATGGAAATATTTTAAATTCTGGTATCGTTTCTGGTATATATTGCATTCCAACATAATGATTCATTAAGTTGATATTTTTAACATCAAATTCATGGGTGTCCGCAAATTTATTAATGTGTATATCCATTCCTAAAGGAATTGGATATTGAGGAGCTTCTAACGTTATATTCCATAACGGAAATACAAAAAGGCCTAATAAAAGTAAGGACCCTATAATCATTAGTATTTTAGATTTCTTCATAATTTTTTTTAATTTTTTACGTAATATTTGTAACAAAATTACAAAATAAAGATTGTTTAGTATGTGATAAAACATACATTAAAAAGACTATTTAATCTTTTTTTAATTTATAGAAAAAAGGGTAAGTAAATTATTATACTTACCCTTTTAAAGTTCTTCAAATCAATCTAAAAAAGAACTTATTCAGCGTCTACAGCGTCACCATCTAACGTAAACGTTAAAGGAACATTAGATCCTTTTGGTGATACTCTAATATATCCTTGCATTTCTTGATGTAATGCAGAACAGAAATCTGTACAATAGAATGGCCAAACACCAACTTGTTTAGGATACCATTTAAACGTTTCAGTTTGCCCTGGCATAATTAACAATTCGGAAGTTTGAGCTCCAATCATACCAATTCCATGTGGTACATCATAATCTTGCTCTAAATTTGTTACGTGGAAAAATACTTCATCACCAACTTGAATTCCTTCAATATTATCAGGAGCAAAGTGAGAACGAATCATTGTCATATAAATATGAACTTCATTTCCGTTTCTTGTTACTTTAGCCTCAGCTTCACTTTTAACAGCATATTCATGCTTGTTTTCATCTAGCTTAAAGAATTTTTTTGAATTCTTTTTAATAATATCTGCTGGTATACCAGCAGCATAATGAGGCTCTCCAATAGTTGGAAAATCTAACAATAATTCCATTTTTTCACCAGTAATATCATATAATTGCGCTGATTGTGTTACCTCAGGACCTGTTGGTAAATAACGGTCTTTTGTAATTTTGTTCATTGCTAAAACATATTTACCAAATGGTTTTCTTGAGTTTCCTCCAGGAATCATTAAGTGACC
>NZ_CALAEQ010000069.1 GCF_937891065.1 uncultured Lutibacter sp.
TGATCTACGAAAACTATATCTCCTGCTTCAACAACATGAATTTCATTACATCCTGTTATTGGAAAATTAGCTGGACCAACAGGATTTGCGCCTATTAATTCTGCTATTTCTTCTAAACTATATATACGAGGAAACTTCATAAAAATTATTCTTTAACTCGCTCTAAATAAGCACCTTTTGCAGTATCAACTTTAATTTTATCACCTTCATTAATAAATAAAGGAACATTTATAACTGCTCCAGTTTCTACTGTAGCTGGTTTTGTTGCATTTGTAGCTGTATTTCCTTTTACACCTGGCTCAGTATGAGAAATTTCTAAAACTACACTTGCAGGCATATCCACAGAAAGTGGCATGCTATCTTCAGTATTAAAAATTACTGTTACAATTTCACCTTCTTTTAAAAGATCTGGAGAATCAAGAGTTTCTTTTTGCAAAGCAATTTGATTATAATCATCTGTATTCATAAAGTGAAATGTATCACCTTCAGGGTATAAAAATTGATATTTACGAGTTTCAACTCTAATATCTTCAATTTTTCTTCCCGCTGGAAATGTATTGTCTAATACTTTTCCTGATGTTAAACTTTTCATTTTAGTTCTAACAAAAGCAGGCCCTTTACCTGGTTTTACGTGTAAAAATTCAATAACTTTAAAAATATCATTATTATATCTTAAACACAATCCATTTCTAATATCTGATGTAGTTGCCATATTTTCTTATTTTAAGCTGTTAGCTTTTATGTATTGTTACTATTTTTCTTTTTATTAATTAAATTAACTACCGGTATAACCTTTCATTATTCCTCTTTGAGAATTTTTAATAAAAAGTATTATTTGATCTCTTTCATTTGTTGCTTCCATCTCAGCTTCAATTTTTTCTAAAGCTTGTGTGGTATTGTAATTTTTTTGATATAATAATCTAAATATATTTTGAATTTCTCTAATTTTTCCAGTATCAAAACCTCGTCTTCTTAGTCCTATTGAGTTTATACCAATAAAGGATATTGGTTCTTTACCTGCTTTTGCAAATGGAGGAACGTCTTTTCTAACTAAAGAACCTCCTGATACCAATGCGTGATCACCAATATGAATAAACTGATGTACAGCTACTAAACCACTTAAAATTGCATAATCTCCAATTGTTACATGACCTGCTATAATTGAACCATTGGCTAAAATACAATTATTACCAACTACACAATCATGCGCAACATGTGAAGTTGCCATAATTAAACAATTATCTCCAATTTGAGTTTTCCCAAGTGCTTTTGTACCTCTATTAACAGTTACACACTCTCTAATTGTGGTATTATCACCAATGATAGCTAAAGAATCTTCACCATCAAATTTTAAATCTTGAGGAATTGCCGAAATAACTGCTCCTGGAAAAATTCTGCAATTTTTACCAATTCTGGCGCCTTCCATTATTGTTACATTAGAACCAATCCAAGTTCCAGAACCAATAATTACATCATTATGAATTGTTGTAAAAGGTTCTACAACTACATTGGTAGCTATTTTAGCCCCTGGGTGTATATATGCTAAAGGTTGATTCATTACTTTTTAAGGTTTTCTGGCTATTTGAGCCATTAATTCTGCTTCTACTACTAATTTACCATTTGCATATCCACAAGCCTGCATATGGCAAATCCCTCTTCTTATAGGACTTATAAGTTCAGCTCTAAATATTAAGGTATCACCAGGTAATACTTTTTGTTTAAATTTTACTTTATCCATTTTCATGAAATAAGTAAGGTAATTTTCAGGATCAGGTACCGTATTTAATACTAAAACACCACCACATTGTGCCATTGCTTCAACTTGAAGTACTCCTGGCATTACTGGAGCATCAGGAAAATGTCCTTGAAAAAAAGGTTCATTCATAGTCACATTTTTCATCCCAACAACATGGCTGTCTGAAAGTTCCAATATCCTGTCAATTAATAAAAAAGGAGGTCTATGAGGAAGAATATTCATAATTTGATGAATATCCATTAATGGTGGCTGGTTTAAATCGTACGTTGGTACATTATTTCTTTTTTCTTGCTTAATTATTTTTTGCAATTTTTTAGCGAAGACAGTATTTACCATATGCCCCGGTTTATTTGCTATAACTTTACCTCTAATTCTTGTACCCACTAAAGCTAGATCACCAATTACATCTAATAATTTATGACGTGCAGCTTCGTTTGCCCAACGTAATGTAAGATTGTCAAGAATTCCATTCGCTTTTACAGTTAAATTCTCCTTATTAAATGCCTTTTTTAATTTATCCATAGTTTCTTTAGATATTTCTTTATCTACATAAACTATAGCATTGTTTAAATCGCCTCCTTGAATTAAATTATTATCTAAAAGCATTTCTAATTCATGCAGGAAACTAAAAGTTCTTGCATCTGCTATTTCATTTTTAAAATCAGATAGTGATTCAAGTGTTGCATTTTGTGTACCTAATACTTTAGTCCCAAAATCTACCATAGTAGTAATTTGAAATTCATCAGCAGGCATTAATATTATTTCACTTCCAGATTCTTCATCCTTATATGAAATGATATCCTTTACTATATATTCTATTCGGTCAGCTTCTTGTTCAACTATTCCTGCTTTTTCAAGAGCTTCGATAAAATGTTTCGAAGATCCATCCATAATTGGAGGTTCTGGAGCATTTATTTCAATGCATATATTATCTATTCCTAAAGCAACAACTGCAGCTAAAACGTGTTCTGATGTATTTACAAAAACTCCACGCTTTTCAAGATTTGTACCTCTTTGTGTGTTTATAACATATTCTGCACTAGCCTCAATTTTAGGCTCTCCTTCTAAATCAATTCTCACAAAAGCATAGCCGTAATTTATCGGTGCTGGTTTAAAAGTCATAGTAACTTTATTACCAGTATGTAAACCAACACCTGATAGTGTTACTTCATTTCTAATTGTTTTTTGTTTACTATTCATTTTAAGTCTTTTAATTCTTTTATTTCTTTTTCTAACGAATTTAATTGTGCGACTAATTCAGGCAATTTTTTAAAATAAACGTATGATTTATTATAATCAGAATAACCAATTGCTGGAGTTCCCTGAATAATGTCATTATCTTTAATTTTTTTCCCTACACCCGATTTAGCTTGAATGCGCACATTGTTTCCAATTACTAAATGACCTGCAATACCAACTTGCCCACCAATCATACAATTTTCACCAATTTTAGTTGAACCTGCAATTCCTGTTTGGGCAGCTATAACTGTATTTTTGCCAATTTCAACATTATGCGCTACTTGAATTTGGTTGTCTAACTTTACTCCTTTTCTAATAATTGTTGAACCTAATGTAGCTCTATCAATAGTTGTAGCAGCTCCAACATCAACATTATCTTCAATAATAACATTTCCTATTTGTGGTATTTTATTGAAAACACCTTCTGCACTTGGTGCAAAACCAAATCCATCAGCACCTATTATAGCTCCTGAATGTATTGAACAGTTTTTACCAATTACGGTTTCAGAATAAATTTTTGCACCTGCAAATATAGTTGTGTTAGAACCAATTGTAACATTATCACCAATATACACATTTGGATAAATTTTCACATTATCTCCAAGTTGTACATTATTGCTAATATATGCAAAAGCTCCTAAATATAAATTTTCACCTATTTTAGCTGTGTCACTTATAAACGATGGGGATTCAATTCCTGTCTTATTTAATTTAACTTCATTATAAAATTCTAAAAGCTTAGAGAATGAAGCATATGCATCTTCTACCTTTATAACTGTTGTCTCAATTTTATTCTCAAGAACAAAATCTTTATTTACAATAACTATAGTAGCTTTTGTAGAATAAAGATGTGGCGTGTATTTAGGATTAGAAAGGAATGTTAAAGATCCTTCTTCTCCTTCTTCTATTTTTGAAAGTTTATAGACTTCGGCATTTTCATTTCCATCTATTTCACCGTCTAAAATTTCTGCTATTTGATTTGCTGTAAATTTCATTTAATTGCAAAAGTAAAAAAAAAGTTTATCACTACCTATTTCTTTGGATAGCATATATAATACTTATATACGGTATTAGACAATGCATGTAGATTTAAGTGGTCTGAAGCCTCTGTGACATCCTTTATTTTACCATTTTTATATAAAATTTGAATATTATTTTTTGTTGCATCATAAGCTTGATTTTGAATTTTACCATGGTATACGAAATACGCTAATTCTGAATCATTTAAATTAAATTTTTTCTTGACTTTTTGCTTTATTTTAGCAATTTCCTCTGTCGAAAATGGTTCTTTTTGAAGAATAACTTTAGGCAATATTCTATTAATTAAACTCTCAGATAATTTTGAAATTATCTTATCATCATATGAAATCCATTCTTTTATTGCTGAAAAAACGTCATAATCATCTAATTTAGCAAACGTTTTAAGAGTTTCTAATGTAAAATTTTCTTCATTTATTTGATGATTCAAGAAGTATGTAAATGCTTTACTTGCGGGCAATTTTTCACCTGCTAATGATAATTCTTTTGCTCGAATTAAAATTTTCCCTAATAATTTTTCAGCGACTAACCCAGTTTTATGCAAATATACTTGCCAATACATTAATCTTCTGGCTACAATAAATTTTTCGACAGAATAAATTCCTTTTTCTTCAATAACCAAATTATCATCTTTTACATTTAACATGGCTATTAATCGTTCAGAACTTATATTACCTTCAGCAACTCCTGTATAAAAACTATCTCTATTTAAGTAATCCAATCTATCCATATCTAACTGACTTGAAATCAATTGATATAAAAACTTACGATGATATTTTTCTGTAAATATGGTAATTGCTAAGGTAAGTTGCCCATTAAACTCATCATTTAAAGCTTCCATAAATTTTAATGAAATGGTTTCATGATGAATTCCTGTAACAATACTTTGTTCTAATGCATGTGAAAAAGCTCCGTGACCTATATCATGCAAAAGAATCGCAATATTAAGAGCATTGGCTTCTTCTTCAGAAATTTCAATTCCTTTAACACGTAGATTACGTACTGCTTTTTGCATTAAATGCATACTACCAATAGCATGGTGAAACCGTGTATGATGCGCCCCAGGATACACTAAATGTGATAATCCCATTTGTGAAATACGTCTTAAACGTTGAAAATAAGGATGATCAATCAAATCACAAATTAAAGTGTTTGGAATAGTAATAAAACCGTAAATTGGATCGTTTAATATTTTTAGTTTGTTCGCTTTTTTTTCGTTCAAAACAATTATTTTATAAATAGTTTAACAAATATAGTAATATGAATGATATAAAAATTTTATGGGTTGATGATGAAATAGATATTTTAAAACCTCACATTATTTTTTTAGAAAAAAAAGGATATACCGTTTCAACTTGTAATAATGGTGCCGATGCAATTGATATGTGTAATGAAAACAATTATGATATTGTATTTTTAGATGAAAATATGCCCGGATTAAGTGGTTTAGAAACATTGACAGAAATAAAAAGTAAGCAGGCAAACTTACCCATTGTTATGATTACCAAAAGTGAAGAAGAATATATTATGGATGATGCTATTGGTAATAAAATAGCTGATTATCTTATTAAACCTGTAAATCCACATCAAATATTATTGAGTTTAAAAAAGAGTTTAGATCATTCTCGCTTAGTATCAGAAAAAACAACTTCTAATTATCAGCAAGAATTCAGAAAAATAGCGATGGATTTAGCAATGGTAAATTCTTATGAAGAATGGATTGAAATCTATAAAAAACTGGTTTACTGGGAATTAGAATTAGAAAATATTAGTGATTCTGGTATGGTTGAAATACTTGAAAGTCAAAAACAAGAAGCAAATTCACTGTTTTTTAAATTTATAAAGAAAAATTACGCTCATTGGATTCAAAATAATGATGACGCGCCAATATTGTCCAATACATTATTCAAAAAAGTAATACTCCCTGCAATTAATCAATCAAACGGAACATTGCTAGTTGTTATTGATAATTTACGGTACGATCAATTCAGTATTATTGAAAAAACAATTACTAAATATTATAAGAAAGAAGAAGAAACTCCTTATTTCAGTATTTTACCTACCGCAACTCAATATGCACGTAATTCTATTTTTTCAGGATTAATGCCTTTAGAAATGGAACAAAAGCATCCAAATTATTGGAGAAACGACACAGATGAAGGTGGTAAAAATTTGTATGAAGAAGAATTTTTACAAGAGCAGTTAAAACGTCTTAAACTCAATATTAAACTTGGTTACCATAAAATTACCAATCTTAAATCTGGTAAACAACTTGCTGATAATTTCAATTCTATCAAAGAAAATGATTTAACAGTTCTAGTTTATAATTTTGTTGATATGCTTTCACATGCAAAAACTGAAATGGAAGTTATTAAAGAATTAGCTAGTGATGACAAGGCCTATAGATCTTTATCTAACAGTTGGTTTATGAATTCTCCATTGTTAGAAATGATTCAAAAAGCGCAAAATTTAGGCTTAAAATTAATTATTACAACTGACCACGGAACCATAAATGCTAAAGTTCCTTCAAAAGTAATTGGAGACAAAAACATAAGTTCAAATTTACGTTACAAAACAGGTAGAAGCTTATCCTATGAAGATAAAGAAGTGTATGCGGTAAAAGAACCTAAAGAAATTGGGTTACCTTCTATTTCTATAAATAGCTCATTTATATTCGCAAAAGAAGATTTCTTTTTTGCCTATCCCAACAATTTCAATCATTTTGTGAAATATTACAAAAACACTTATCAACATGGTGGAATTTCTTTAGAGGAAATGATCATTCCTTGTGCTATATTTGTACCCAAATAAAAAGTTCTTTTATAAAGTTTGTCACATTGAGCGCAGTCGAAATGTCTTAACAATTTAAGGTTTAAATTTCTCGACTCCGCTCGAAATGACAATTGAAATTACTTTTTTAGATAACTTTAAGATTACTTTATTTATGATTAAAAATTACTCGCTAAAACAATTACCCGAAATTGCCAATGAAATAATTCAATTTGCAAAGCATAAAGTCATCTTATTTTATGGAGAAATGGGCGTTGGAAAAACTACGTTAATAAAAGAGCTAGCAAAACAATTAGGCGTTTCTGATATTGTAAGCTCTCCTACTTTCTCTTTAGTAAACGAATATCATTCCGAAAAGGGTGCTAAAATATATCATTTTGATTTCTACAGAATTAACAAAGAAGAAGAAGCAATGGATATGGGAATTGAAGAATATTTTTATAGTGATAATTGGTGTTTAGTTGAATGGCCAAATAAAGTAGAAAATTTATTACCTTTAAAGTCAGTAATTATTACAATTACAACAAACAGCAATCAACAGCGAACTATAGAACTTATCAATAATGAGTAAAAAAGTAACGTCACCATTTAGCAGACAAGAATTACTGCCACAAGAAGAAACCTTAGAAATACAAAAAAGAAAAGGTGAACTTGTGATTGGAATTCCAAAAGAAACACATTATCAAGAAAAACGTGTTTGTTTAACACCTGATGCTGTTGCTGCTTTAACGGCTCAAGGGCAAAAATTTGTAATTGAGACAGGTGCTGGAAATGGCGCAAATTATTCCGATAATGAATATTCTGAAGCTGGTGCAAAAATCTCATATGATGTTAAAGAAGCATTTGGATGTCAAATTATTTTAAAAGTTGAACCACCTTCAATAGATGAAATTAAATTAATCAATCCACAAAGTGTTTTATTCTCTGCATTACAACTTAAAACTCAATCTAAAGATTATTTTGAAGCGTTGGCAAGCAAACGTATTACAGCTATTGCATTTGATTTTATTAGAGATGAGCAAGGTGTATATTCAATTGTAAAATCATTGAGTGAAATTGCTGGAACTGCTTCAATCTTAATTGCTGCTGAAATAATGTGTAAAGACAATGAGGGGAATGGATTATTATTAGGAAACATAAGTGGTGTTCCACCAAGTGAAGTTGTTATTTTAGGCGCAGGAACTGTTGGTGAATTTGCGGCTCGATCCGCTATTGGTTTAGGTGCAAATGTTAAAGTTTTTGACAATTCTATCACAAAATTGCGATGTTTACAACAAAATTTAGGAAGAGCAATTTACACATCCACCATACAACCAAAAACCTTGCAAAAAGCATTAATGCGCTGTGATGTTGCCATTGGAGCTTTAAGAGGAGTTAATAGAGCTCCTGTAATTGTTACAGAACTTATGGTAGAGCAAATGAAAGATGGTGCTGTAATTGTAGATGTTAGTATAGATAGAGGTGGTTGTTTTGATACTTCTGAAATCACAACACATAAAAAACCTACATTCGTAAAACATGGCGTAATACATTATTGTGTACCAAATATCCCATCAAGATATTCCAGAACAGCCTCAGTATCAGTTAGTAATATTTTTACTCCCTATTTACTAAACATTGCTGAAGAAGGTGGATTTGAAAATGCTGCTCGTTTAGACCGAAGTTTACAAAAAGGAATGTATTTTTACCACGGAATTTTAACCAATAAAACTGTTGCAGATTGGTTTAATTTACCTTTTAGAGATATTAATTTATTGTTTTTGTAAAATGACTTTTAAACAACGTTTACCTTATTTTTTAGGCGGATTAACCATTGGAATTATTGTGGTAACTTTCTTTTTAGGAAAGAAAGAAACTACATTTGACTATTTGCCAAACGCTAGAGTTTTAAAAAATATTAGAATTAAAGACCCTATTTTTTCTTCTGAAGTTTTAACACTTATCAATTCTAAAAAAATTGACAGTACTGCTATTTCTCAAATTTTAAAAAATGGAGATGTTGATATTCTGAATAAAATTAAATTAGACTCTTGTACTCAATACACTATAAAAGGTTCTAGAGATTTGAAAAATATCACATTAACGGTAATTAACTGTAAATCAATTGCTACCATTGAAAATATTGTTATTCAGTAGCGATCTCCGAGTAATAATACTCTTTTATTTTTTTTATGCTTTTAATAGATTTTTGAAGCCATTCTAAATATAATTCATTTTTTTCAGTTTCAGTTAACTGCCAATTCACATCAGATTTTTTAAGTTTTTCATTCATACTTTGAAGAATTATTGCTGTTGCAACTGAAATATTTAAACTTTCTGTAAATCCAACCATTGGTATTTTTAAAAATCCATCAGCGTTTTCCATTACATCTTTAGAAAGTCCTTCTTTTTCTACCCCAAAAAAGAACGCCGATTTTTGTGAAATATCAAAATCTTGTAACAAGCAAGACTCATTATGAGGTGTAG
>NZ_CALAEQ010000070.1 GCF_937891065.1 uncultured Lutibacter sp.
TATTTTAAAATAAACTTTACTAAAATATATTGAAACAGCTGCAGAAGAAATACCTAGCAATACATAAAATAAAACATCATATAATTGAAATTTATCTTGTAAATTAAAATGAAGTAATACATCATCACCAAAAAAGAAATATGAAGTTAATACTGCCGTTATAGAAGCCAGCAATAAAGGAATCATAGAAGCTAATGTTAATTCTAAGCTAAAAATTTCAACAGCAAAAACAATAGCTGCAATTGGTGCTTTAAAAATTGAAGACATAGCTCCTGCAGCAGCAGCTCCAATTAGCAATGTTCTTGTAGTTTGGTTTAAATGAAAAAATCGTGCGAAATTTGAACCCAAAGCAGCGCCAGTTGCTACAGTTGGACCTTCAAGACCCACAGAACCACCAAAACCAACAGTTAGTGGAGCTGTAATTAAAGAGGCCCACATTTGATGTCTTGGCATAATTCCTTTTTGCTTTGAAATAGCATATAAAGTTGAAGGAATACCGTGACCTACTTTTTTTCTTATAAAATATTTTATAATAAGAAGCACTATTAGTAAGCCTATAATTGGAAATATAAAATAAAACGCTTGATGAATTTCTTTTATAAATTTGCCCTCCAGTAAATGCTGAATAAAGTGTGTTAAGTTTTTTAAAACCACAGCTCCAAGTCCAGCCAATAAACCAATAATTGCACTTGCAATATTTGTAAATTGTTTATTCGAGATGTGTTGATATCTCCATTTGAAAAATTTACGGACAATAAATTTTGAACTAATTGGCATTTTTTAATTTAATAAAAGGATATAATAAAAACATTAAAATAGCTGGTTAAGAATTTTTTTCCGGACAACTTTTGCAGTGTTTTTCTTTTTTCTTTTTGTATTTTTCACAGCAAACATCTTTAAATTTACTCTTTGATTGAAACCAATCAAATTCATAATTAAAAATATCCAATGTTTTTGAATTACTCATGTTTATAATATAGAATAATATTTTGAAAATTCTATAATTTTAAATCTAATTTCAAATTCAATTCTTTCAATTGAGTTTCATCAATTTTAGAAGGTGCATCAATCATCACATCTCTACCGCTATTGTTTTTAGGGAATGCAATAAAATCACGAATAGTTTCTTGACCGCCTAAAATAGCAACCAATCTATCCAATCCAAAAGCTAAACCACCATGCGGAGGTGCTCCATATTCAAACGCATTCATTAAAAACCCGAACTGATCTTTTGCTTCTTCAGGTGTAAACCCTAAATGATCAAACATTAAAGCTTGTGTAGCTTTGTCATGGATACGAATTGAACCACCACCAATTTCATTTCCGTTTAAAACCATATCATAAGCATTGGCACGTACTTTTCCTGGATCAGTATCTAGTAAATGCATATCTTCAGGTTTTGGTGAAGTAAATGGATGATGCATTGCGTGAAAGCGTTTCGATTCTTCATCCCACTCTAACAATGGAAAATCTACAACCCATAATGGCGCAAATTCATTTGGTTTACGCAAACCTAAACGTGTAGCTAATTCCATACGTAAAGCGCTTAATTGTGTGCGAACTTTATCAGTATTTCCTGATAAAACACAAATTAAATCTCCAGCTTTTGCACCTGTAATTTCAGCCCATTTTGCTAAATCTGCTTCATCATAAAATTTATCAACTGATGATTTAAAAGTACCATCGTCATTACAACGTGAATACACCATTCCCAAAGCACCAACTTGAGGGCGTTTTATCCATTCAATTAGTTTGTCAATTTCTTTTCGGGTGTATGAATTTCCTCCTGGAACTGCAATTCCAACAACTAATTCAGCATTGTTAAAAACGCTAAATTCTTTATGTTTAGCTACTTCATTTAACTCACCAAACTCCATTCCAAAACGAATATCTGGTTTGTCGTTTCCATATTTTTTCATCGCTTCATCATAAGTCATTCTTGGAAAGTCAGCAACTTCAACACCGTTTATTTCTTTTAATAAATGACGAGTTAATCCTTCAAAAGTATTTAAGACATCTTCTTGTTCAACAAAAGCCATTTCGCAGTCAATTTGTGTGAATTCTGGTTGTCTGTCTGCACGTAAATCTTCATCTCTAAAGCATTTCACAATTTGAAAATACTTATCCAATCCTCCAACCATCAACAATTGCTTAAAAGTTTGAGGAGATTGAGGTAATGCATAAAACTGACCTGCATTCATTCGACTTGGAACCACAAAATCACGAGCTCCTTCAGGAGTAGATTTAATTAAAACAGGTGTTTCAACTTCAATAAAATCTTTATCAGATAAATATTTACGAACTTCAATAGCTACTTTATGGCGGAATATTAAATTTTCTCTTACCGGGTTTCTTCTAATATCTAAATAACGATATTTCATTCTTAACTCATCTCCACCATCAGTTTCATCTTCAATTGTAAATGGAGGAACTAACGATTTGTTTAAAATAGTTAACTCTTTCACTAAGATTTCAATATCACCAGTTGAAATATTACTATTTCTTGAAACACGTTCTATTACTTCACCTTTCACCTGAATTACAAATTCTCTCCCTAAGGTTTTCGCCTTTTCCATCATTTCTTTTGGTGTGCGATCTTCATCAAAAATTAATTGGGTAATTCCGTAACGGTCACGCAAATCAACCCACATCATAAAACCTTTATCGCGTGTTTTTTGCACCCAGCCTACTAAAGTAACTTCTTGACCTACATTTGTTAATCGTAATTCTCCGTTTGAATGTGTTCTGTACATTTTTATTTTTTTATAAGAAAGTGCAAATTTAGTGATTTCAATCATACATTAAACAGTTCTTTTTAATTTTTTGAGTGTTCAATTTATGAAAGTAAGTGCTTGGCTTTGTGGGTTTATTTTATTTTTTACAGAAAGGACTTTAAATTATTATTTACGCATTCACTGTATTTACCTAAAAAATTGTAAAAAAGTGATAAAGAAAAGTTCTAAATACTTCAAGTTTTGTTAAAATACGTATGCTGAAATTCACATAAAATTAAGATTGTAATTTCCGAATTAAATTATTCGTAGCTTTGTGCGCTTTGAATTAGGTTAAAATCTATTTTAAATTGAAACCAAATAGAGTATGATTTATAAACACTTAGTTGAAGATATTAAATGTAATGTTCAACGTTTTAAGGATAAAAATGCCATTTATTTTAAAAATATTGAGCAAGACAATTGGGAAGGAATTTCTTGGACAGATTTTGGAAGTAGAATTCAAAACTTGTCTAAATCTCTGATAAATTTTGGTATTGAGGGGCAACAAAACGTTGCGGTTTTTGCTGAAAACATGCCAGAATGGATTATTGCGGATATTTCAATAATGAGTATTAGAGCAGTAACGGTGCCTATTTATGCAACCAATTCTAAGAAAGAAGCTGAATACATAATCAATGATGCTGAGGTTAGTCTGCTATTTGTTGGCGGTCAAGAAGAATATGATAAAGCTTTTGAGATTTCACAAACTAATACGTATTTAAAGTTAATTGTTGCTTTAAATAATAGCATTAAAATTCAAAAAAATAAAAACTCTATTTATTTAAATGATTTTGTGGCTATTGAATTTCCGAAAAGAGTAGATACTGAGCTTCAAAAAAGACATTATGAGTGTGATTTAAATGATTTGGCGAGTATTATTTATACTTCAGGAACTACTGGAGAGCCGAAAGGGGTAATGTTAGATCATAATAATTTTGCAGCATCTTTAAATGCACATGATTTTGAACTGGATGTTGACGACAAAGATTCTTCCTTAAGCTTTTTGCCTTTAAGTCATATTTATGAGCGAAGTTGGGTGTTTTTCTGTTTACATGTTGGTATTGAAGTTTATTTCAACCAAAATCCTAAGTTAATCGCTGAGGTTTTGAAAGAGGTAAAGCCCACATTAATGTGTACAGTACCTCGTATTTTTGAGAAAATTTTCGCTGCAATTCAAGATAAAAGAAAGGAAGCTTCTCCTACTAAAATGAAATTAGCGAGTTGGGCTTTAGGTATTGGAAATGCTTATTACAATAACCATAAAAGATTAGAAAAAAAGGTTCCCTTTGCGTTAAAATTGAAGCATAAAGTTGCTGACAAATTAGTACTTAGCAAGTTGAGAGCTGTTTTTGGTGGTCGTATTAAATTTATGCCTTGTGGTGGCGCTCCTTTGGCTGCAGATATGGTTTCTTATTTTCATTCGTTCGGATTAAATATTAAATGTGGTTATGGTTTAACCGAAACTACAGCTACGGTTTCCTTGTTTGGATATACGCATTTTGAATTTAATTCTGCAGGAAAGACAATTCATGGTGCTGAAATTAAAATAGGAGATAACAACGAAATTTTGGTAAAAGGTCCTGGAGTTATGAAGGGCTATTATAAAAAACCAGAAGCTACTGCTGAAGTTTTTAAAGATGGTTGGTTTTGTACAGGTGATGCCGGTACAATGGATGCTGAAGGAAACTTGGTGATTACAGACAGAATTAAAGATTTGATGAAAACATCTGGAGGTAAATATATAGCTCCTCAAAAATTAGAATTGGCTTTAATTAACGATGCTTTTATTGAGCAAATTGCGGTAATTGGTGATCAACAAAAATATGTAACAGCGTTGGCAGTTCCTAGTTTTGAAAACATAAAAAAGTATGCTATTGAACACAGTATTAACTTTAAGGATATTGAAGAATTAATCAATCATAATCAAATTAAAGATCTATTTGAAAAGCGTTTTGAAGAACTTCAAAAGGAATTCTCAAAGTTTGAAAAAATTAAAAAATTTACGCTATTACCTAAAGAATTTAGTATTGAAGCAGGCGAAATTACTGCAACCTTAAAACTAAAAAGAAAAGTGATTCAGCAAAAATATAAAGAACTAATAGATAAGATGTATAAAGAATAATTTTACTTTGTAACTTTATAATTCGAAAAATTAAAACGTTTAATATTGGAATCAAAATTATATTTAGTACCAACACCCATTGGAAATTTAGAGGATATTACACTAAGAGCGATTCGGGTTTTAAAAGAAGTTGATTTAATTTTGGCCGAAGACACACGTACAAGCGGTAAATTGTTAAAACATTTTGAAATTTCAACTCATATGCACAGCCATCATATGCATAATGAGCATAAAACGGTCGCTAATATTGTACAACGAATTAAAAATGGAGAATCTATTGCCTTAATTTCAGATGCAGGTACACCTGCAATTTCTGATCCTGGATTTTTATTAACACGTGCTTGTTTAGAAAATGGTGTTGAAATAGAATGTTTACCTGGCGCAACGGCTTTTGTGCCCGCACTAGTAAATAGCGGTTTACCAAATGATAAATTTGTTTTTGAAGGGTTTTTACCTGTAAAAAAAGGACGACAAACCCGTTTACAATTTTTAGCAGAAGAAACTCGTACCATGATTTTTTACGAATCTCCTCATAAATTACTAAAAACATTGTCTCATTTTGGAGAGTATTTTGGGGTGGATAGACCAATTTCAGTTTCGCGTGAATTAACCAAATTATACGAAGAAACAGTTAGAGGTTCTGTTGCTGAAGTTATTCAATATTTTACTATAAAAGCACCAAAAGGAGAATTTGTAGTTGTGGTAGGAGGAAAGAAATAATTGTGAATTTTATAATCCGTAATTTCTTCTATTATTCCAGCTTGTTCTATTTGTGGTATTGAAATCAATAAATTTTCCTTTGTGTTT
>NZ_CALAEQ010000071.1 GCF_937891065.1 uncultured Lutibacter sp.
GTCAATTCCTGAAATTTCTATTGTTAAATACTTCATCTCTTTTAGTTTAGTTTATTTATTGCTGATTCTGTTAGGGTTGGAGAATCTCCTTTAAATATTGTAAATAAATCTTCCACAAAATACTCTATATCAAAAGGGTTTGTACCTTGTGTTAAGTTTTTTACTATTGCAATTCTGCTTTCACTTACATCCTTAAACAAAACTCTTTCTTTTGCTTCTTGGTATTCTTGATA
Source organism: uncultured Lutibacter sp. (assembly GCF_937891065.1). GTDB lineage: Bacteria > Bacteroidota > Bacteroidia > Flavobacteriales > Flavobacteriaceae > Lutibacter. The sequence goes on from NZ_CALAEQ010000071.1 coordinate 234, forward strand.
TTTTTTATCCGAAGTTATTGTTTCAACAGCCCATTTGTATCTTTCATTATCTTTATAATGATTTGATTTTAAATCGTAATACTCTTGATTAACTTTTTCTAATGCTTTAATTAGTTTTTCAGGTTCTTCCAAAACATTACCATCTTCATCACAAGGAATAAACATTCCTAATTCTAAAGGTTGTTTTAGAAAGTTGGCGTATCTAAATATATTTACAAGCCTATCATTTAGAAAGCCTGTTTCATCTTCATAAAGTTTTACTTCCTGCTCTAACACATAATCTACCATTGATATTAATTTCATAACTCTTATTTGTTTGTTGTTTGTTAATTAATTACGTTCTACTTTTACTTTTACCGTGTTCATTTCTTTATCTTCTATTGCTTTTTTAATCATTTTCTCTAAATCTTTTGGATGCCAATTAATCCAATCTGAAACTATTTCTACTTTGTAAACTGTTGCCATAACTATTAGTGTTTGTTTATTTGGTTAATTTAAAAATATATCCTGAACAGGTTTTTCTTTTACCATTCAAATTAAGGCTTATATTTCCTTTACTTATATTTAATTTTCTACTTGCGTCTGAGATAGATATAAATTCATTTAATTTTACTCCTTCTAAATCATATTGAGTTATTGGCTTATGCGGATTATTTATTATTAACTCTCCATTTCTTGACTCTTCAAAAGCTTTTTCTCTATTTTGAGCATAAGTTAATAGCTGTATATTATCAAAGTTATATCCTAAATTATTATCAATTCTATCAATACTTGGTATTAACATTTTATCATATCCTGAAAGAACCCAGTCGGTATATAAGCTATGAAATCTAAGACTATTTAAGCACCATATAACTAATTCATCTTTCACGTAATCTACTTTCTTAAATGACTTTTTGCTTTCAGATAGTTTTTGACTATGATATATCTTTGTTATCAACCCTTTTTTAGTCCTTACATAATCTATATATTTTTTCTTAGCACTCATTTTTTTTAGTTTTATTTATGAAAAATTTCTCTTGCTCTCTCATGTAATTCATTGTCTGAAGAATTTGAGTTATACCAATCTCTTATGAATTGCATTATCTCCTCTTTTTCTTTATGTAGTTCTTCATTTTCATCATTCAAACTATCTTGCATAGCCTTTGCTTGTGCCTTTATACTTTCAACCTCTTTTTCAAGCTGCTCTATTTTTTGTTGTTGTGCTAACTCCATTAACTTAATAGTAATTTGTTTGGTTGTCATACAGTTATGCTTTTTCATCCATTCTATAGAGTTATTATCATAATCTCTATATATTTCTTCTATCTCTTTACTCATTTTAGTTTAGTTTAGTGTATTTATGCATTTTTATTACAATAAAAGGTGTGTTTAGCCGATTGTTATGCCTCATTTAAGGAGGTTCACTTCAACAATACCTATTTTGCAGTCTAATTGTTTGGCGAGTGCATCTATTGTACGTCCACCTTTGCCAATTAATAAACCTGGTCTTCTAAGGTGTACTATCAGTTCGTTTTCTTTGTATTCCAACTTACATACACCCATTGCAAAGGTGTTGGCTGTGTTCGGTTCTGGGTCTACATCGTAACACCCATCAAAATAGGTAATAAATAAACTCTTTAGTCTTTTGCTGTTTTCACATTCAGTAGAAAAACGAGGCATAACACCAAATATAGTGTATAGCCATTTTGGTAATCTAACTTTTTTCATATTATGTAATTTTATCGGTTATTAAACTTCGTAGCTCTTTTCTGGTGGCTACACACCATATTATCAACATTA
>NZ_CALAEQ010000072.1 GCF_937891065.1 uncultured Lutibacter sp.
TCTGCGTTTTGAAGGGCTTGATATTTTGAAGCTACATAAGAAACATTTTCCAGTCCTTTTAAATAAAATTCTTTTGCTTCACCCATTGCTTTTGGATCGTATGCCTGAATTTTAGCGCCTCTTTTCACCAATTCTTTTACAATGTAAATTGCAGGTGCTTCACGCATATCATCAGTTCCTGGTTTAAATGCCAGTCCCCAAATACCAAAAGTTAACCCCGTTAAATCGTCTCCAAAACGTTTTATTATTTTGTTTGCAATCACCAATTTTTGGGCATCATTCACTTCTTCTACAGCGGTAATTAAGGTTGCTTTATAATTATATTCTGAAGCAATTTTCTGTAAAGCTTTCACATCTTTTGGAAAACAAGAACCTCCATATCCACATCCCGGATAAATAAAATTATACCCTATTCTACTATCTGATCCAATTCCTATCCGAACCTGATTGGCATCAGCTCCTACCTTTTCACAAATATTGGCAATTTCATTCATAAATGAAATTTTTGTTGCTAACATGGCATTCGCAGCATATTTGGTCATCTCAGCAGAACGAACATCCATAACAATAAAACGATCGTGCGACATAGAAAATGGTGCATATAATTGTTTCATTTTTTCAATTGCATACTTGCTATCTGCACCAATTACCACTCTGTCTGGTTTCATAAAATCGTTAATCGCAGCACCTTCTTTTAAGAATTCAGGGTTTGAAACTACTTCAAATTCAATGGAAACATTTCTTTTATCTAATTGTTCTTGTATGGTTGCTTTTACTGTATCTGCTGTACCTATTGGTACTGTTGATTTATCAACTATAACCAACTTTTTTTGCATTGTTTTACCAATAGATGCAGCTACCGCCAATACATATTGAAGATCAGCCGAACCGTCATTTCCCATAGGTGTGCCAACTGCTATAAATACAATTTCTGCATTTTTAAGAGGTGCCTCTAAATTTGTGGTGAAAAATAGATTTTTATTTTCTACATTTTTTAAAACCATAGCTTCTAAACCTGGCTCATAAATTGGAATAATTCCTTGATTTAACTTCTCTATTTTGGTTGCATCAATATCTACACAGGTTACACTATTTCCCATTTCTGAAAAACAAGTTCCTGATACTAATCCTACATATCC
>NZ_CALAEQ010000073.1 GCF_937891065.1 uncultured Lutibacter sp.
TTTTCTTCAATCAATTTAACCAAGGGTTTTAAGTTTTCATACATTTCATTTGCCTCTTCGGTATTCCAATCTTGTAATGTTTCTGAGACTTTTAATAACCATGCCCAGCCATAAGTTCGCTCAAAAGTTTTATTGTGAGCATCGTCAAAATATTGTACTTCTTTTAAAATATTTTCTTTGGTTATACTATTTTGAAGCTTTTTAAAAATAGCTTCTTTATGTTCAAAATTTGGTTGCTCTTTTATAATGTTAAGTAAAGTCCAATGTCCGTGAACTGATGAATGCCAATCAAAACAGCCATAAAAAGCAGGGTGTAATTCTGAAGGCTCTTTTAAATAACTTGCATCTCCCAAAACTTGACCCAATTTATTGGGGTATTCTTGATCTATACAATCAAAGGCAAAATGGTATAAATATGATGCACTTTTTTCATTCAATGCTGGTTTTACATAAACTGTTTCGTCAATAATTTCATTAGGTTTTTCGATTTTTCTACATGAAAAAACAATCAAAACAGTGATTGCAATCAAAATAAATTTTTTCATTCCTTTATATTTTTATATTCGTTTTAATTACTGAAGCATCATTCAACACAAATGGCATAGGCATCATAATTTCAGAACGTGGCTTACTATTAAATACTGGATTTGTAAATAAATCAAATTTAGCTTCTAGTATGTCAATATCTATTATTTGATTTTTATCTACTAAAATTTCTATATCAATAATGTCATTCTTATTGGTTCTATAATAACTCATAATTGTGCCTTTATCTATTGAAAATACATATTCACTGGCTGATTTATTTGAAACTTCTTCTTCATTCACTTTAAAGGACTTAAAGTGAATAGGGATATTAGTTAGCATCTCAATTTTATTGGCATTTCGGACAGACAAAATACTTAAGCATATTTTCCTGTCTGAATTAATAATAGTATCTGAGACAACTGTTATTAAAGGCTTTTCTAAGTTTAAAATTTCCGTCTTCTTATGTAATTGAATGGATGTTTTATATTTACTTGCTGTTGTATTTTTATCATAATTCCCTTCTGTTGGATTATCTCCTAAAAATTGCTTTGTAAATTCATCTACTTTTAAATTATAACTGGCCCAATAAGCTTCATTTTTATCGGCATCTAAAACATATAAAATACTGTTTGGTTGTTTTCTATCAACGTTATAAGGCGCAAAAAATGAAGCTGTAATTAATGCTAAAACACCAATTAATAACATTAAATTAGCTAAATTTTTATGATTTTTATATTGTTTAAAAACAGGCACTAAAAACCCAAATAACAATACCGTAAAAACGGAACTAACTACTAACATTTTCAATCCTAAACCAACCGGTAACATTTTTAATAAAGGAGCGAAAATAATTAAAACTGGTATTGATAAAATGGTGAAAAACAATAAGGTTTTAGTTTTAGTATCAGAAAATATGAATACTGATAGCATAACTACAGAAATTACAACTGGTATAATAAAAAATGCCGATCCTTGTAGGTAAAAAGCAATACCTCCATTTATTATTAACCAGAAAAATAACGGTGCAATTGCTAAATCTTGTGCTGTTCTTTTTTTGAAAAAACCTCTATAAAACCAAAAGCATATAGCCAAAGTAATTGCAATAAATGCAGCAATATAATAATGTCCATTATAGGTAAATCCATGTAAAATATCTTGGTATTGGGGATGAATTTTTAACAATAACTTCCATCCAAAAAAAGTGAATAAAGCAGAAAATACTAATGATAGCATAAAAGGTACAAACCCCTTTAAAATTCCTTGAATTGTTAACTTATCTTTTAAAATTCCAATAATCAGAAGCGCAGAAAATAAAATCAAACAAATAATAAATAATGGAATTACCCATGAAAAAGGGTAAAAAACCAACCCGAAGTATGGAAAATTAAAATAAACATAATCTTCTTGTGATTTTAAATCTTCTAAAGTATTGTTTGAAAAATAATTTAAAGTTGCTATTAAATAAGATGCCTGGTGATTTAACGAATTCAAATCCATTCGTTCATAGGAATCTTGTTCAGTATGATAATCAAAATGATCGTCAATAAAAGCAAAATTATAACCATCAATATTTCCATCTTCTCTAAAAACAGTTAAATCAGTATCATTTGGCAACATTTTATAAATGCTGTACATTAAAGAATTTCCTACTGGATATGTGGTATTTGCATTGCTAAAAGCTTCAATTAATTTTTTATTTCC
>NZ_CALAEQ010000074.1 GCF_937891065.1 uncultured Lutibacter sp.
AGCCTCTTATAACCATTAAAATTTGATCAAATGAGCTACCAAAAACATTATGACAGCAGTATTGAGAACCCAGAACAATTTTGGGAAGAACAAGCAAATAACTTAAAATGGTATAAAAAACCAACTACCATCTTATCTAAAGATGAAAACGGATTTGATCGTTGGTTTGCTGATGGGAAATTAAACATTTGCTATTTAGCGGTAGATAAACATGTTGAAGATGGATATGGAGATCAAACGGCCATTGTTTATGATTCTCCTGTAACACAACGAAAAGTGAACTTTACTTTTAATGAAGTTAAAAGTGAAGTAGAAAGATTGGCTGGTGGCCTTCGTGATTTAGGAGTTAAAAAAGGAGATACGATAATTATTTATATGCCAATGATTCCGCACGCAGCATTTAGTATGCTGGCTTGTGCGCGTATTGGAGCCATTCATTCAGTAGTTTTTGGGGGTTTTGCACCTCATGAATTGGCGATAAGAATTGACGATTGTAAACCGAAAGCTATAATTACTGCAACAGCTGGAGTTGAAGTGGATCGTTTAATTGCATACAAACCATTGGTTGATGAAGCGGTGGAATTGGCAGAGCATAAACCTGATAAGATAATTGTTTTTCAACGTAGGTTAGGAGCTATAATGACAAAAACTGAACGGTATGTAAGTTATAAAAAACTAGTAAAAAACTCTGAACCTGTTGATTGTGTTGAGATGAATTCAACAGATCCTTTGTACATTTTATATACTTCAGGTACCACAGGCAAACCAAAAGGTATTTTACGAGATACGGGTGGTTATGCTACAGCTCTAAAATACTCTATGAAAAATATTTATGGAGTGGATGAAGGTGATACTTTTTGGGCAGCATCAGATGTTGGTTGGGTAGTTGGACATAGTTTTATTGTTTACGGACCACTTTTAAATAGAAATACAACTATTATTTTTGAAGGAAAACCTATAAGAACTCCAGATGCAAGTACATTTTGGAGAATTATTAGTGAGAATAATGTGAAAGTAATGTTCACAGCGCCAACTGCTATTAGAGCTATTAAAAAAGAAGACCCAAATGGCGAGTTAATGAAAGATTACGATTTAAGTTGCTTAAAATATCAATTTTTAGCAGGTGAACGTTGTGATGTTTCTACGTTAAAATGGTTAGAAGAAAAATTAAATATTCCTGTAATTGATCATTGGTGGCAAACAGAATCTGGTTGGCCAATGGTATCAAATATGATGGGAGTTGAAGCGCTTCCTGTAAAACCTGGTTCTGCAGGAAAAGGAGTTAGCGGTTATGACGTTCAAATTTTAAATAATGAAGGACAAGAAGTTGGTGCTAATGTAGAAGGTTTGGTTGCTGTTAAATTGCCTTTGCCTCCAGGAAATTTATTAAATATTTGGGGTAATACAGAACGTTATGTTGAAGGTTATTTGAAAAAATTCCCAGGATATTATTTTTCAGGTGATGGTGGTTATAAAGATGATGAAGGCTATGTTTATATTACAGGTAGAGTAGATGATGTGATTAATGTTGCAGGTCACAGACTCTCAACAGCCGAAATGGAAGAAATTGTTGCTTCTAATCCATCAGTTGCGGAATGTGCAGTTTTTGGAATTGAAGACCAACTAAAAGGTCAAGTTCCCTTAGCATTGGTTGTTTTAAAATCGGGGGATTACATTTCTGGATTTGAGTTGGAATATAAAATAGTTCAAGAAGTTAGAAAACAAATTGGAGCTGTTGCTTCTCTAAAAAAAGTATTGATAGTTGCGCGATTACCAAAAACACGCTCAGGAAAAATTCTTCGAAAGTTATTAAGAAACATGGCTGACGGTGTTACGTATACAATACCTTCAACTATTGATGATCCTGAAATAATTACTGAAATTTTACATGAATTTAAACTTCATAAAATAGGTGTATTTGAACATGCAACTGAAGAAGAAAAACAAACTCTTGAAGATTTAAGAATTGATTCATTTATAAAATATTATAAATCATATCAACACAGCGTGAACGACCCTGAAGGATATTGGGCTCAAATTGCCGAGACATTTACTTGGCGAAAAAAATGGGATAAAGTTGTAGAGTACAATTGGGATACTCCAAAATTTGAGTGGTTTAAAGGTGCTAAATTAAATATAACTGAAAACTGTTTAGATCGACATTTAGAGAAAAGAGGTGATAGTACCGCTATAATTTGGGAACCTAATAATCCAAATGAAGCAAATAGAACTTTATCCTACAAAGAGTTACATGCTGAAGTAAGTAAATTTTCAAATGTACTTAAAAAAAGAGGTGTTGTTAAAGGAGATAGAATTTGTATCTATATGCCAATGGTGCCTGAATTAGCCATTGCAGTATTGGCTTGTGCAAGAATTGGAGCTGTTCATTCTGTGGTATTTGCAGGGTTTTCAGCAGTTGCATTATCAACAAGAATTAATGATGCAGAATGTAAAATACTTTTAACATCTGATGGTGTTTTTAGAGGTAGTAAAGCAGTTGATTTCAAAATTATTGTAGATGAAGCATTAGAAACTTGTCCAACTATTGAAACGTCGATTGTATTAAATAGAGTTAATGGAAATGTTAATATGAAAGAAGGACGTGATGTTTGGTGGCACGATGAATTAGCTTCGGTTGATGCAATTTGTCCAGCAGAAGAAATGGATGCAGAAGATATGTTATTTATTTTATACACTTCTGGTTCTACGGGTAAACCAAAAGGAATGGTTCATACTTGTGCGGGTTATATGGTACAAACAGCTCATAGTTTTAAAAATGTATTCCAATATGAACATGGAGATGTATATTTCTGTACTGCAGATATTGGTTGGATTACAGGTCATTCATACATTGTATATGGTCCGTTAGCGGCAGGAGCAACAACATTAATGTTTGAAGGCGTTCCTTCGTATCCAGATTATAGTCGTTTTTGGCAAATTGTTGAAAAGTATAAAGTGAATCAATTTTATACAGCACCAACAGCTATTAGAGCATTGGCTGCTCAAGGAAATGAAATGACTGAAAGAAACGATTTAAGTTCAATAAAAGTTTTAGGAACTGTTGGAGAACCTATAAATGAAGAGGCTTGGCACTGGTACGATGAAAAAATTGGAAAACAAAAATCTCCAATTGTAGATACTTGGTGGCAAACAGAAACAGGAAGTATTATGATTTCTCCTTTAGCGGGAGTAACACCAACAAAACCAACTTTTGCAACAAGACCTATGCCAGGAGTACAGCCCAGTTTAGTAGATGAAAAAGGTGAAGAATTAGTATCGAACCCGGCAGAGGGTAGGTTGTGTATTAAATATCCTTGGCCGTCAATTGCACGAACAATTTATGGAGATCATAAACGGTATAAAGAAACCTATTTTACAGCATTTCCTGGAAAATATTTTACAGGTGATGGAGCCTTTAGGGATTTAGAAGGAAATTATAGAATTATTGGTAGAGTAGATGATGTGGTTATTGTATCTGGTCATAATTTAGGAACAGCTCCAATTGAAAATGTAATTAATGAACATAGTAATGTGGTTGAATCTGCTATTGTTGGATACCCACATAGCATTAAAGGAAATGCATTGTATGCTTATGTAATAGTTTATGAAAAACCTGAGAATGAAGATTTCTTACGTAATGAAATTAATGAACTAATTGCGCGTACCATTGGGCCAATTGCAAAATTAGATAAGATTCAATTTGTACCAGATTTACCTAAAACACGTTCAGGTAAAATTATGAGACGTATTTTACGTAAAATAGCTGAAAATGAAACTTCAAATATGGGAGATATTTCAACTTTATTAAATCCAGATGTGGTAAAATCCATTATGGATGGATCATTAGTTAAATAAATTTATACTTAATAAGTTAAAGCGTTCTCAAATCTTGAGGACGCTTTTTTTGTTTTATTTCTTTATATAATTAAGTGAATTTATATTTTAAGTAAATTACTTAAAAGTATGATAGTTAAAGAGTTAATATAATATCAGATAAAAACATCCTATAAACCTTATTTAGAATTACTTCAAATTAAAGGACCAATTTATCTTTTATGATAAATATCATATTTTAAAGCGATTAAAAATATAATTTTGTAACATCAGTTACAAAGAAATAGTATGCCAATAAAAAGTTATATCCTTCATTGTGAGGACCAAAAAAAAGAGATTTTGCTAAAAGAGCTTCAAAAGTTGCCAAACTGTGAAGTAATTCCCGCCCAAAATCACGAGGTAATTGTTATAGTTACTGATACAGATTCAGAAGAAACAGACACAGAATTATACAATAAACTATTAGAAATTAAAGGCTTGAAACATTTGTCATTGGTTTCAGGTTTTGATGCTAAACAATAAAAATATGGTACAAACAAACGTAGATCGTAGATCTTTTATTAAAAAAATGGCTGCTGCAGCTGCAATGACTGCTGCTGCAACTATGTTTCCAGGAATTATTTTTGCTGCTGAACAAGTAGAAAATTTAACTAATGCAGGCAATTTAGATTGGAAAAAAGGACCTTGTCGCTTTTGTGGAGTAGGTTGTGGTATTTTAGTTGGAGTAGAAAACGGAAAAGCCGTTGCTGTAAAAGGGGACCCAAATAGTGAGGTTAACAAAGGACTGCTCTGTGTTAAAGGATATCACCAAACCATGTGTATTCAGGCAAAAGACCGTTTAACACATGCGTTAGTAAAAAAGAATGGAAGCTATGTAAAAACACCTATTAGTGAAGCGCTAGATATTGTTGCTAATAAAATGAAGCAAACAATTAAAGACCATGGAAAAGATTCTGTAGCCATGTATACTTCAGGACAATCTACAATTCCAGAAGGTTATGTTGCTTCAAAATTAATGAAAGGAGCTATTGGAACCAATAATTTAGATTGCAATGCTCGTTTGTGTATGGCAAGTGCAGTTACTGGGTTTTTAACAACTTTTGGAGCTGATGAACCAATGGGTTGTTATGAAGATATTGATTATGCAGATTACTTTATTACTTGGGGAAACAATATGGCAGAAATGCATCCAGTATTATTCTCAAGAATGTTGGAGCAAAAAAATAATAGAGGCGCTAAAATTATAGATTTTGCCACAAGAACAACTCGTTCAAGTATGGCAGCCAATAAATCTATATTGTTTGAACCTCAAACAGATTTAGCTGTTGCAAATGCAATTTGTTATGAAATAATTAATAATGGTTGGGTAAATAAATCATTTGTTGAAAAGCATTGTAATTTCAGTAAAGGTTCAACTAATATTGGTTATGGAACAGAAGATAAATTTAGCTTTAAAGATAAACCAGAAGGGATTAGTTTTGAAGAGTATAAGAAATTTTTAGAAGATTACACTCCAGAGAAAGTTGCAAAATATTCCAAAGTATCTGTAAAGGATATTAAATATTTGGCAAATATTTACGGAGACCCAAATAAAAAAGTAGTTTCATATTGGTGTATGGGTATGAACCAACATACACGTGGAACTTGGATTAATAATCTTGTTTATAATATACACTTATTAACAGGTAAAATTTCACAACCGGGTAATGGACCGTTTTCATTAACAGGTCAACCGTCAGCTTGTGGAACGGCTCGTGAAGTAGGAACATTTACACATAAATTACCAAAAGGTGTGGTAATGAATGAAGATCATAGAAGGCTTGCAGCTAAAATATGGAAAGTCCCTTATGAAAATATTTCACCAAAACCAACGTATCATGCAACAGAAATGTTTAGAGCAGTGGATAGAGGTGATATTAAATTTATTTGGACACAAGTTACAAACCCATTAGTGTCTTTACCAAAAACAAGTCGTTATCGCCCAGCAATGGAGAAAGATTCTTGTTTTGTAGTTGTTTCTGATGTGTTTCCAACACCAACTTCGGATGTTGCAGATGTAATTTTACCAGCTTGCTGGCATATTGAGAAGGGTGGTTTGTATGGTAATTCAGAAAGAAGAACGCAACATTGGGATAAAATGGTGGAAGGACCTGGAGATACAATGGCTGATGCTTGGATGACTATTGAAGTTGCTAAGCGTATGGGTTATGGAGATTTATTCCCATATACTGAAGAAAATCACGTTGATGAAATATATAACGAATACAGACAATTTCATGAAGGTGCAAAACACGGAATGGCACCTTTAGAAGTTTTGAAAAAAGAATCAGGTGTAATTTGGCCTTATGTAGAAGGTAAATCTACACAATGGAGATTCAACGCAAAATATGATCCTGCTTGTAAAAATGGTGAAGATTTTGAATTTTATGGAAAACCAGATGGAAAAGCTGTTATTTGGCAACGTCCTTTTGAACCAGCTGCTGAATCCCCAGATCAAGAATTTCCATTTTGGTTAAATACAGGGCGTGTTATTGAACATTGGCATACTGGATCTATGACAAGAAGAATTCCTGTGCTGCACAAAGCAATGCCAAATGCATATGTAGAATTACATCCTGAGGATGCTACTAAATTTGGAATTAGAAATGGCGAAAAAGTAAAAGTGACTTCGCGTAGAGGTTCTTGTACATTACCAGCATCTATTAACGAAAGAGGATTACCAACAAGAGGACAAGTTTTTGTACCATTTTTTGATGAAAGTCTATTGATTAATGATGTTACATTAGATGCATTTTGTCCAATTTCAAAAGAGCCAGATTATAAAAAATGTGCTGTAAAAATTGAAAAAGTATAACAAAGCAATTCTTTAATTATGAAAAGATTATATTTTATAGGAATATTTGCTTTGCTTATTGGAGCTACTATTTTTACTTGGTCTAAAAGTTATTATGCCGAACAAGAAGAAGCATATGTTCAATTACCAGTTGAAAAAGGCATAGCATTAATTCCTTCAGAAAAAGGAGTTTTTGAGCGTTCAAAATTCGCAAATGATTATTCAACAATGCGAGAAGATTATAAAGGTGGAAGAAGTTTAGAAACCTATTATAATAACAGAGCATTTCACGGAGCTCCTCCAAGTATTCCTCATCCAATTATTGAAGATTTCAAGATAGGAGATAAAAGTTGTTTAAAATGCCATGAAAACGGAGGGTATGTAGCCAAGTTTAAAGCTTTTACGCCTGTTGTACCACATCCTGAAAAGGTAAATTGTCGTCAATGTCACGTTACAGAAAAAACGAAAGGATTGTTTAAAGGAACAAATTCAAGTGCATTTTCAAGACCAAGTATAAACAATGAAGCATTTGAAGGTGGACCTCCTATAATTCCACATCAAATTCAGTTGCATGAAAATTGTTTAGCGTGTCACGCTGGGCCTTCTGCTCCAGTTGAAATTAGAGTATTACATCCAGAACGTTCCAATTGTAGACAATGTCATGTGTTGAATAACAAAGAAATGACTGACATTGGGGATTTTATAAGATAAAAGATGAAGCAAATGACAACAAAATTAGTAGTAAAAACAATAACGATAGTTATCTGTTTATTTGCGATGTCTTGTAAACATAGTGATGAACATAAGTACCATACTGTTATTGATAAAATTGAAGCCGAAAGTCTAAATTACGATGCTGTAACGGTTAGCTCTGAAACATTTAATGAAACTATTAACACCGTAAAAGTAAGTGAAGATGGTTATGAATTTTTAATTCCTGAAAGAAAGAGTCAAATAGCTTCTTATAATTGTACGGAATGCCATACACAACCAATTGAGAAATTAAAACAAGATCAAGTAGGAGAAAAAGCGGCGCATTGGAACATAAAAATAGAGCATGCAGGTTTAGAAACTATGAATTGTGCAACTTGTCATACATCAAATAATATGGATGAATTACATAGTTTAACTAATAGCCCAATAGATTTTAATTTAAGTTATAAGTTGTGTAGTCAATGTCATCAACAAGAATTTAAAGATTGGAAAGGTGGTGCACACGGGAAGCAACTAGGAGGTTGGGCTCCGCCAAGACTATCTAATACATGTGTTAACTGTCATAATCCACATAAACCAGCATTTGAAAAACGTTGGCCAGTTAGATTTAATACAACTGTTGAACAGGAACGCAAGTAATTAAGAAATAACAATTGTTTTTATAAAATAGTAAACAATGAGTGAAACGAATAAAAAATGGTATTCTTTAAATTTGAATCAATCTAAAAAGTCAGATTCTTGTGGATGTGGCAATAACGAAGGTTCTTGTTCAGAAGAAAAGCCAAAGGACGGATTCGACCAAATTATGGACGTTTCTATGAGCCGAAGATCAGCCTTTAAAAAAATTACAGCAGGTTTAGTTATAGGCGCAGGTGCGGTAAGTACAGCTTGTAGTGTAGTAAGTGGTGATGAAAGTAAAGAAAAATCTGGTATTGAATGGGATGAATATTTTAAAGGGAATTACAAGTTAATGACCGATGAAGATAAAAACAAAACAGTTGATCGTTTAACGAGATCTTACGAATTACGTACAGGGAAAAATTTAAGCATGTCATCTAAAGATGCTGAAGAAGATGTATTGTTTGGATATGCATTTAATATTTCTAAATGTCAGGGGTATATGGATTGTGTAAATGCGTGTGTTGAAGAAAACAATCAAGACAGGTCTACAGAAATGCAGTATATCCGTATTCATGAAATGGAAGATGGAAAAGGCTTTAATTTTGAAGAATCGGATGATAATTATTATCATGAAGTTCCTGCAGAAAATCATTTTTATATGGGAACCCAGTGTTTTCATTGTGATAACCCACCATGTGTTGAGGTTTGTCCAGTACAAGCTACTTGGAAAGAAAAAGATGGAATTGTTGTAATAGATTATGATTGGTGTATTGGTTGTAGATATTGTATGGCTGCTTGTCCTTATGATGGAAGACGTTTTAATTGGAAAACACCTGAAGTTCCTGAGCAAGAAGTTAATAAAAAACAACATTATTTAGGGAATAGATTGCGTAAGAAAGGTGTTATGGAAAAATGTACTTTCTGTATTCAACGTACACGTGAAGGACAAAACCCAGCTTGTGTTGAAGCTTGTCCAACAGGATCTAGAACTTTTGGTAATTTATTAGATCCAAAAAGTAACATTCGTTGGATTTTGGAAAACAAAAAAGTGTTCAGATTAAAAGAAGATTTAGGTACGGAACCTAAGTTTTGGTATTATATGGATTAATGAGTAACAAACTAACTTTATAGATTTTAGTTAATATAGTGCGTTAGGGATAGAGCGACTTGTTTGAGCTATTTTTATTGAGAAATAAAAAAGCGAGTAGCGAAAGCCCGACCTTTTAAGAATTAAAAGGGAACGCCCAAATAAAAATAAAAATGAAGACATTAAAAGTTTTTGGCAGTTTAGTTAAAGATGCATTTTTAGAGGTAACTCATGGAAGTAAATCGTACCATATTTGGATGGCGGTATTATCTTTTATAATGCTTTTTGGAATGTATAATTATAGTATTCAGTTAGAAGAAGGACTGAGTGCTACAGGTATGACAGACCGTGTGAGTTGGGGATTGTATATCTCTAATTTTACTTTTTTGGTTGGTGTTGCCGCTGCCGCTGTTATGTTGGTTTTACCAGCGTATGTGTTAAAAAATATTGATTTTAAACAAGCAGTTTTAATTGGTGAAGGCCTTGCTGTTTCTGCTTTATTAATGTGTTTGGCATTTGTTGTTGCAGATATGGGTGGGCCTGCTCGTTTATGGCATATGATCCCTATAATTGGGGTTTTTAATTTTCCGAATTCTATGTTAGCTTGGGATGTTATTGTGCTAAACGGTTACTTGTTTATTAATATTACTATACCATTATATATTTTAATAATGCGTTACCAAGGGAAAACTCCTAACCCAAAAATTTATATTCCAGGAGTATTTATTTCTGTGTTTTGGGCAGTAGGAATTCATATGGTTACAGCATTTTTATATCAAGGATTACAAGCACGTCCGTTTTGGAATAATGCTTTATTAGGACCTCGATTTTTAGCTTCGGCATTTGCTGCTGGTCCAGCTTTAATTATTATTGTATTAGCAATTATCAGAAAATTTACGGCTTTTAAAGTACCAGATAATACAATCAAGAAAATTAGTATGATTGTGACAGTTGCAGCTCAGATAAACTTAATCATGTTAATTTCTGAATTGTTTAAAGAATTTTATGCACCAACACATCATAGTATTAGTGCTGTTTATTTATTCTTTGGAATTGGAGATAAAACAGCTTTGTTACCTTGGATATGGACTTCTATAAGCTTGAATGTTTTTGCAACAGTTGCATTAACGTTTCATAAAGTACGAAGCAATTTAAAGTTACTTTATGTTTTATGCGGAATGTTATTTGTTGCTATTTGGATTGAAAAAGGTTTTGGTTTAATTGTACCTGGGTTTATTCCTGGTCCTTGGGGAAAAATAGCAGAATATACGCCTAGTTTAGTTGAAATTTCGGTAACATTAGGAATTTGGGCAATGGGAGCATTTATATTTACAGTATTGGCTAAAACAGGAATTGCCATTGAATTAGGACAATTAGTTTATAAAAAGAAGAAATAACTACTAAATTAATCAATTAAACTTAAAAGCCTATTCAAATTTGAATAGGTTTTTTTTTTAAATCAACCCTTTCTTATTTGAGGTTCTAAACAAGTCTGAATAATGAACACTACGTTCTTGTTTTAATTTTGAAACAATTTTTAAAAAAGCGATGGCAGTGATAAATGCATCTCCAGAAGATGTATGTCTATCGTGTTTTGGAATGTTGAATTCATTGCATAAAATATCTAATGAAAAGTGAGTGTCTTTTTTTCCATCTAATTTTTTATACAACATTCCAGTGTCAATACTTTTATTTTTTAAGTTAGGGAAGTTTAATCTTTTTAAAGCAACATTTATCATTTCAATATCAAAAGCAGTATGATGTGCTACTAAAACAGCATTTCCTAGATAGTTTATAAATTGTTCAAGAGCTTCGGCTTCACTCAATTTAAGTAGATTTCCATCTTTTAATATTCCGTGAATTTCAACAGTTTCAGATTTAAACTCATCTTGTTTTAAATAAACTTCAAAACTATCTGAAACATCAATTACATTATTAAAAATACTAATGGCACCTATGGACAATAACCGATCTGTTGAAGTTTCTAAACCAGTAGTTTCAGTATCAAAAACAACAAATCGTGTATTTTCGATAGTATTGGGTTGAGAAGTTTTAAACTTCTTTAAATATTCAACCCAAAAAAAAGGGTAATTTTTATGTTTAAACCACGAAAGCATTACATCATTTGAGATAAATTATACCTAACATTTAACAACTCCTGAATGTCTTTTATAGGCTTAAAGCATCCTTTCAATTTTAATTTTTCTGATTTGTTTAATTTGTCAAGTTCAATATACCTACCAGAATCGTGATGTTTTATTCCTTGCTTTGTTCTGTAACGCAGCAATATTTTAAAAGCATCAATACATGATAAATATAAATCTGCATTTTGAGGTTCCATTTTTACTAATTTACTAAATCTGGCAATTGTATTGTTTTTATCCTTAATATCTAAGGATAAAGTTAGTAATCTGGCAGCATCAATTAATGGCATTAATGCTCTGCTTTTTAAATCGAATTGATCTTTATGTTCGCCATCATGCTCAACTAAAAATTGTCTAAAAAAACCAAGAGGAGGAGGGTTTAATAGTGCATTTCGCCCCAAGAAATTTAAAAATATTTCATATGTATGAATTGAATTAAAAATGCTGTTAGCCATTTCAGAAGTCAATTTTTTATCCCCATAAATTAAATTGTAATCAAAAAATATGGTACATAACATAATGCTATCTTCACTAGGTTTTGTTATCCAATTATTAAATTGAGCTTTCCATTCGGTTAATGATAAGCACCAGTTTGGGTTGCTTGCCATCATGTCTGCTGGACAATATTCAAAACCAATAATGTGAAGTTTATTAGTAACTTTTTTTGCAAGTAGTAAAAAGTAATCTTTTGTTGTTTTATAATTTTCTTTAGAAACATCTTCAAAAACTAACGCATTATCTTGGTCGGTAGTTAGGAGTTGTTCTTTTCTGCCTTGACTTCCTAAAGCTAACCAACCAAATTTAACGGGAGGTTGAGTTTCCATTTCTTCTAAAGAAAGGTCTAAAGCTTTTATGGTAATTGCATCATTTATTTCTGAAATAATTTTTGAAATAAATATGATTGGGATACTTTGTTCTATATAACCTTTTAGAAGATTTGATGCTTTCTCTTTTATATACTTTAATTTTTCAGTGTCTTTTGCACGTTTTATTTCTTTTATTAATACAGAAGGATTATTGCCGTGTAATACAACAATATCATGTTCAGATAAAATACCAACTAATTCAGAAGTTGGTTTTCCATTTGCGGTAATGCATAAATGTGTTACTTTATATTTAATCATTGCTATTTGAGCTTCTGCAATGGTAATTTCTTTAGGAAAAGTGATTACTGGTGAAGACATAATTTTGGAAATATTTTCATTAATAGAAACCAATCCTGTTGCTATTTTTAAGCGTAAATCTTTATCAGTAATAATACCTAAAGGAATTTTATTTTCAGCTATTAAAATTGAGCCAACCTTTTTTGAACTCATTATTTGAGCAGCTTCTTTTATAGTAGCATTTTTAGAACAAGTAATGGGGTTTTTACTAAATTCAGCTGTTCGTACTTCTGAAAAATTGGAATCTATGGTTTCAAGTGTTTCAACATTGGCAAATAATTGACCATTATTGGTTTTGGCATACGGTGTTTTTATATTTGAAGAAAAGCTAGCTATTATAAATTTTTGGACTTTATTATTAATTTTTATAATTTCTTTTAATAAATCAACAGAAACAGCATATAAAATAGATTCTTCATTTGCTTTAGCACTCATTAAGTAATGATCGTTTTGAATTAAAGGTCTTAATCCAAAAACATCACCTTCATCACATATATCAACTAAAATTTGATCATTTCCCATAGTTCTATATAAACCAATGGCACCATCTTTTACAATGTAAAAATGAAGATGCGGATTTTCTTCTTGCTTGAATATAAAATTTCCTTTTTCTATGTAAGTTACTTTTACCTGTGAAGCAATTTGAAATAATTGTTCTTTTTCTAAAACATCAAAAGGAGGAAAGTTTTTTAAAAAATCGAAGATACGTTCAGCAATTGTATTTTTCATAAAGAATAGGAATAGGATATAATTAATAAACTTACAAAAATATGTCGTCAAAATTATATTCTAGAACATAAAAAAAGCCCATCAAATTAATTTCTGATGAGCTTTCTAACATTTTATTGATAATTAGGAGTTATTTTGATCCCAATCTTTTCTAAAGCGAAGAAGTTCATTATCAATTTTCATTTTTGTTGATGCAATTAGTTCTTCTACATCATTAGAATATATAGGATCTAAATAACTGACTTTAATTTCAGTTCTCCATTTTCCAAAACACCTTAAAAAATGAGGAACAAATGTATCATCACCAATCCAAGCATCATCAAGGTTTTTATAATCTACTGCAACTGGAATTACAGGAACACCTAATTGAGCTGCTAAAACAAAAGCACCTGGTTTAAACTTTATAGTAGTTGGTTCTATATGAGTGGTTCCTTCAGGAGTGTTTAGTATTGAAAATCCTTTTTCTAAAACTAAACGAATTTCGTTTATAGTTTCTGTTCTACTTTCTTTATCTTCTCTTTTTACAAATATAACACCAGTAGTTTTACAAACATTTCCTATTAAAGGCCAAGATGCTACTTCTTTCTTTCCAATTGGATAGGCTAAAATATTTCTTAAAATAACCAATGGATCAAAATAACTTCTATGGTTTGAAATAATTAAACCTGAAACTTTAGGTTCATTACCATAAATGGTGATTTTAGAACCTAAAACTAGATGTAAAAGTCTAATTATAAATCGTCTGTGAACAATACCATTTTTAATTTTCTTGTCTTTGTTTTTAAAAAACAGATTGGTTAATAATAAGACGCTATAAACAGTTAAAGTAATAAGTAAAAAAAGCAGCAATCTAATTGCTGCTAAAAGTGTTCTAAGTATTATCATTTAATCGAAATAACTAAATGTTTCACCATCTTTAATAGAAAGTAATGTTTCGTAAATTAATTTAATGACATTTTCAACATCATCTTTATGAACCATTTCTACCGTAGTATGCATATAACGTAGCGCTAATGAAATTAATGCTGATGGAACACCACCATTACTATAGGCAAAAGCATCCGTATCAGTTCCTGTTGCACGAGAAGAAGCTAAACGTTGAAAAGGAATTTTATTTGCAATAGCTGTATCAACAATTAAATCGCGTAAATTATGTTGAACAGCAGGAGCATAACTAATAACGGGTCCGTCACCTGAAATTGTTTCTCCTTCTTTCTTCTTGTCAATCATTGGTGTTGAAGTGTCATGACAAACATCTGTAATTATGGCAATATTTGGTTTAATAGTATGAGTAATCATTTCTGCACCTCGCAAACCAATTTCTTCTTGTACAGAATTTGTGATATATAAACCAAAAGGAAGTTTTTTGTTATTCTCTTTTAATAATCGTGCAACTTCTGCAATCATAAAGCCACCCATTCTATTGTCAAGTGCTCTGCAAACAAAGTTGTTTTTATTTAAAATGAAGAAAGTGTCAGGATAGGTAATAACACAACCAACGTGAACACCTAATGCTTCAACTTCTTCTTTCTTTTTACAACCAACATCAATAAAAATATTATCTAATTTAGGAGTTTCTTCTTTCCCGCTAATACGAGTATGTATTGCCGGCCATCCAAAAACACCTTTTACTATACCTTCTTTAGTATGAATATTCACAATTTTTGAAGGTGCGATTTGATGATCGCTTCCACCATTTCTAATTACATATATTAAACCTTCTGGTGTAATATAATTTACATACCAAGAAATTTCATCGGCATGCCCTTCAATAACTACCTTAAATTTTGCATCAGGATTAATAATACCAACTGCTGTACCGTAGCTATCCGTAATAAAAGTGTCAACATATGGTTTTAGATAATCCATCCAAATTTTCTGACCTTCACTTTCATAACCAGTAGGAGAGGCATTATTCAAGTACTTTTCTAAAAAAGTAATCGATTTTTTGTTTAATATTTTTTTACTCATAATTATAGTGTTGTTTAAAAAAAACGAATATACTAAATTGTTGATAAGACGAACAATTTAATGAGTTATTTAAAGTTTAAATAATTTAAAAAGTTATTATGAAATAGATTTCTGAAAGTTGTATTTTTGAAATCTGTTTAGAATTAAATATTAAAAATGACATACAATATTAAAGTAGGTATATTAATACCTTTATTATTTATGAGCTCTTTTCTTTTTTCTCAAGTAGAAAGAGATATAGATTCTGTATTATTAACGGATCGTTATATTATTTTTGAAGGTGATACCTTATTAATAGAACTAAACGAAGTTCTTTTATTAAAAAAATTAAATTTTAAAACAGATTACGATCGTCGTTATTATTATTGGTTTCGTAAAAAAACTTTAAAAGCATACCCTTATGCTAAATTAGCGACAGATAGGTTGAATGTTTTAACAGAAAGATTAGAAAACATTAAGTCTAAAAGAAAAAAGAGAGTGTACACAAAACGAATTCAAAAATATTTAGAAGAAGAGTTAACAGATCAACTAAAGAAGCTTACAAGAACTGAAGGTCGTATATTAATAAAGTTGGTACATAGACAAACTGGAGACACATCTTTTATATTAATTAAAAATTTAAGAAGTGGATGGAAAGCATTTTGGTATAATACTACAGCAAATTTATTCAAGTTGTCTTTAAAAGATGAATACGACCCTATCAATAATAAGGAAGACTTTTTAATAGAAGATATATTACAACGTGCATTTATTGATGGAGTTTTAGAAGAACAGCCATCTAAATTAGAATTTAATTATTTAGAATTAACCGAAAAATGGATTGATGTTCCAAAACCAGAAGTTAAAAAGAAGCCTAAGAAACAATAATAATTAAACTTGATATTGTAAAATCATAAGAAATTCACTATATTAGTTGCCCTCATTTAATAAATAACCCCTTGTAAGTTTTTTTTTAATTTTTGTAACCTACACAATTTCAATGTGGTAAAATAGGAGTTAAATTTTTTTAAAAGA
>NZ_CALAEQ010000075.1 GCF_937891065.1 uncultured Lutibacter sp.
TGAAAGGCCTACAATTACACGTTTCATTTCAAAAATTTTAGGGTGCGAAGTTACGTATAACTTTTAGGAAGAAAGCTTAAAATTTAAACAATTTGAAGATTTTAAAGCATACCCATAAAAATAAATTCTCGGATTTAATTTGCAGCTCTGTCTAATCTATCATTTATGGTCTTTCCTTGTCCTTTGTTTGGGAATTTTTCAGCAATAATTAAATCTAAATTGCATTTATCTAATCTATGCAAAGCTGCATATAAATTAGAAGCTGCTTCTTCTAAATTACTTTCTTTAGATAATATTTCAAGACATTCAACCTTTAAACCCACATTTTCAGTATTAAACAACAATAAGCCAATTTTTTTACTTGAATGTAATTTCATTGACTCTTCAATTGAATCGGATATAATAATTCGTGTTTTAGGTGAATAATGCTTTTTAAGCATTCCTGGAGCATCGGGAGTAACATCATCATTTGTGAATATTTTCACTTTTCCAATAACTTTTTCAATAGCTTCAATTGATGTTGAACCATGCCTGTACAAAATAACCTCATCATCTTTAAAACCAACAATGGTAGATTCAACTCCTTTTGAACAAGATCCTCCTTCTAAAATTAGTTTTAACTCACTATCAAAAAAATCAAAAACATGTTGAGCTGTTGTTGGACTAATTGATGTAAACGGATTGGCGCTAGGTGCTGCAACAGGGTAATCTAATTTTTTAAGCAATTCTAGCGCAACAGGATGATTTGGAATTCTAACGGCAACAGTTGGTTTTCCTGCAGTAACAATATCCGAAATAGTTGGCTGCTTTTTTAAAATTAATGTTAAGGGGCCTGGCCAAAAAGCATCAGCAAGTTTTAATGCTTTGTTAGGTACTTCACAAGCCACCAAATTTAAATCGCTTATAGATTTAATATGAACAATTAATGGATTATAAGATGGTCTCTTTTTTAAAGCATAAATTTTCTTTAATGCCTTGTCACTATAAATATTCCCCGCTAAACCATAAACCGTTTCAGTTGGTATTGCAACCACATCTTCATTATCCAGTAACTCTATAGCTTTATTGATATTTGAAGTAATTAGGGTCATATTTTTTATTTTATTAATTGTAAACAACTAGCATTGCATCATTACTACTACTCCACCTGAAAGACAAACAATTACACCTTTCATTTTTAAAATTTTAGGGTGCAAAGATACAGATAACTTTTTGGTCAAAAAAGTTAATAGTTGAAGATTGTTTTTTTTAGCATTGAAGAATAGATGTAAGAGACTTAAACACACGTGCTTCCTTATTTATACATTTTGATTCCACTCTTTAATGGATGCTTTAAAATACTTCAAGGTTGCTAATACAGCCTTCGCATTTATAGTGCTTAAACTACATTCCTATCTAATATATTTAATGATGGAGTAATTTGTGTTTAACAAAAAAATCAGGTCATTTCCTTACCTGATTTATTACTTTATCAATCATTAAATTATGTTTTATAAGTAAATTTAAATACTAAAACCTCAATCCCATAATGATCTGGGAATTTCTCTTTTAATTTCATGAGCAAACTCTTCAATTTCTTGCTGTATCTCATCTTCATTAAGTTCCTTATTACCCTCCAATGAGTTTAAATTTTTCAATACCAATTTCCCAGCCAATTCACGCGCTTTCAATTCAATAAATTTATCTATTGAATTATGGTTTGAGACAAAACCGTAAACAAATTGCATATCTAATGCTTTGGCTATTTCCTTTAGTAATTTTATCGTAAGTGAACCTGATAATTCTCTTTTTTCAATGTCTTTAACACCTTGTGAAGTAATTTTTAATTTATATCCAAGTTGTTGTAAAGTCATATTTAAGGTGGTTCTGATGGTATATATCCATCCTCGCTCAGGAACATCTATGTTTTTAATTTCATAAAATGGCTTAAGTTTACGGTCAAGTTGTTCTATTGCTATTCTTTTCTGATTGCGCATACCCCTCTTTTATTGTTTAATTAAAAAATAAGCTTATTAACTTTGGTGAATAACCCTTTGCGGAAATGGAATTTCAATTCCTTCTCTATCAAATGCAATTTTTAATCTTTTTCGAAGCTCACCCGTTATCTCCCATTGTTTAAGTGGTAAAGTTTCACCTAAAATCTTTAACATTACAGAGGAATCTGCAAAATCATTTACCCTTAAAAACTGGGGAGCTTTAATAATAAATTCTTTAAATTGAATGTCTTGTGCCAATTCATTTCCCACTTCATTTACCACACCAATTACATGTTCTAGATTGGCGTTATAAGCAATACCAATATCCAGATTTACACGAGCAAAATCCTTAGCATAATTAGATACCTCTTTAATTTCCCCATGTGGAATATGATGAACGGTTCCGTCCAAATCTCTTAAGGTTGTCATTCTCAAACTAATTTTTTCAACCACGCCTCCTAAATTTTCAAACTTAACATAATCGCCTATTCTATATTGATTTTCAAGAATAATAAAAAGCCCAGAAATAATGTCACGGATAAGATATTGACCTCCAAATCCAAAAGCCAATCCAACAATTCCTGCTGCTGCCAAAATAGGACCTATTTCAACACCAAATTCCTGAAAAACCATTAATATAAGAATGGAAAAAATACCAATTTTTGCTGTAATCGAAAAAATTTGAATAAGCGTATCTTCCCTTTTCTTTTCTGCTTCTTCAGATGAATGGTTATTGGGAACAACTGCCAATCTAACCATTTTATCAATTAATCTAGTGATGACTTTATTTATAATAAACGTAACAATAATAATAACCAATATCCTCAATCCACTAGATAAAAGCCAAGGAATCAAAAATTCCGTCCATTCTGCAAAATATTCTTTCATTTATTTTTTTATTTTATATATTTATTTGGTGGTTTAATTTTTAAAAATACTTCACTATTTATGTGGTATATACAGAATTAAACAACACATAATCGGTTGTTAAATCTGTTCCCCATCCTTTAGATTTAGCTTTTCCATTGTGAAGATCAAGTACTATTTTAAGATGTGACTCCCTCAATAATTTTTTTATAAAATTAGGGTTAAATTCCAGTGGAATTCCTTGTTCCAACACCTTTACAGTTTTTTTGTCAGAACCGATAAATAGATCAATCTTTTCGTAATCAAAAGGAAGCCCCGCATTACCAGCTGCGCTAATAATCCTTCCCCAATTGGGATCACGACCAAACATAGCGGTTTTAACAAGCGCTGAATCTGAAATTTTCCGAATCATTGTTCTTGCATATGCTTCTGTTGGCGCATTCACTATTTCATATTCAATAAACTTTGAAGCACCTTCACCATCTGAAACAATAAGTTGAGCCAAATGTACCATCATTTCTTCAAGATGCTTTTTGAAAATAGTA
Source organism: uncultured Lutibacter sp. (assembly GCF_937891065.1). Taxonomy (GTDB): domain Bacteria; phylum Bacteroidota; class Bacteroidia; order Flavobacteriales; family Flavobacteriaceae; genus Lutibacter. The sequence goes on from NZ_CALAEQ010000075.1 coordinate 3,389, forward strand.
TATCCTTTGTCTCTTTTAGATTTGATGCTATCGTTTTGAGCCAATCCATTTGCTAATACAATAACCATGTCATTTGTAGATGTATCACCATCAACTGTTATCATATTGAACGATTTATCAACAGATTCCTTCACCATAATTTTCAATAGTTTAGGTTCTATAGCAATGTC
>NZ_CALAEQ010000076.1 GCF_937891065.1 uncultured Lutibacter sp.
TCAATTTTAACAAGGCTAACCTCTAAATTTAACACTTTAAAATCTAAATTCAAGTGAAAAAATTATGATTAAATACTATAAATTAAAATTTAAGGCTCCTATTTTTTTGAAGATTCATAAATTAACTCTGAATTTCTTAATTTAAAAAATGACCGTTTTATAATTCAAAAGAAACACTATGAACCACCATGTTTATGGCTTCTTTTTAGCTGAAAGAAATTAATAAATCGTATATTTTTAAAACACTTTCCTATGCTTTGTGAATTGGTTACGCATTAAATTTTTTAATAAAATATTAATAATTTAACAAAATTTAACATTTATTGTTAAATTATTGTGATGTTAAATAATAATTGTTAAATTCGGACGTTAAAATTTTTTAATATCAAAAAACAATTATATGATGAAAAAACTACTTTTTTTAACTTTTATTTTATCGTTTACTTTCGGGTTTTCACAAAGTGTAAATCCTTGGTTAAAATCTTCAAAAAATGATAAAAAAAATGTACTTCAAAACAGAAATCAATTATCAAATAATTTTGAAGTATACAATTTAGATGTTTCTATTTTGAGAAATGCTTTGACTAATTCCCCAAAAAGAAGTGGGTATTTACAAAAATCCTCAACTATAATTGAATTTCCAAATGCTGAAGGACAATTTGAACGTTTTAGCGTTTTTGAAGCTTCAGTAATGCACCCTGATTTACAAGCTAAATACCCTAACATTAGATCTTATGCAGGAAAAGGAATTGACAATCCTAGCGCTACTATTCGTTTTAGCATTTCACAATTAGGACTAAAAACTATGACAACTGCTGCAGGGAAAAGTGCAGTATTTATAGAACCATACACTTCAGATTTTACTCAATATATGGTGTATAGTAAAAAATCTAAAGATGCCTCTCTAAATTCTTTCGAATGTTTAGTTAAAGAAGATGTATCAAATAAAATAAAATCTCAAAATACAACAGTTGCAAGACCAAACGCTGATGACAGCACTTTAAGAACATTTAGATTGGCTATGTCTGCTTCAGGTGAGTATACTACATATTTTGGAGGAACTAAAGCAAATTCTTTAGCAGCTATCAACAATACAATGACACGAGTTAATGGTATTTTTGAAATTGACTTTGGGGTTACATTGGAGTTAATTGCAAACACCGATGCTGTAATTTACACTAGTGCAAATAGTGATCCATATACAACAAGTTTAAATAGTCAATTACAATCTACGCTTTCAAGTGTTATTGGAGAATCTAATTACGATATTGGACATTTAGTTCATCAAGGAGGTAATAATGGTAATGCTGGCTGTATTGGTTGTGTTTGTGTTAACAACCAAAAAGGAAGTGGCTATACTTCATATGGCACTCCTGAAGGAGATAATTTTGATGTGGATTATGTTGCACATGAAATGGGTCACCAATTTGGTGGTAACCACACTTGGACATTTAATGGAAATGAAGGAGCTAATGCTCAAATGGAACCAGGAAGTGGATCAACAATTATGGGATATGCTGGAATTACTGGAGCAACTGATATACAAGCACATAGTGATGCTTATTTTCACGCAATTTCAATTCAACAAGTAACTAATTATGTTAAAACTACAAGTTGTCAAACAAATACAGCAACAGGAAACAACGTTCCAACAGCTTTAGCTGGAGGTGATTTTACAATTCCTAAAAGCACTCCTTTTATGTTAACGGGTGATGGTGCTGATGCTGATGGTAACAATAGTTTATCGTTTTGTTGGGAACAAATGGATGAAAATAATGCAGCTACAACTTACCCAAGTACAACAGCAACAACTGGTATAGCTTTTAGATCGTTTTCCCCAACAACATTAAAATCAAGATCTTTTCCTCAGCTTTCAACTGTTTTAGCAGGAAGTACTTCTACACAATGGGAGTCAACTCCTTCCGTAGCAAGAACATTAAATTTTAGATTAACAGTTAGAGATAATGTTGCTGGAGGTGGCGCAAATAATAGTGATGATATGGTTGTGAATGTAAATAGTTCAGCAGGACCATTTGTAGTTTCAACACCAAACACAAATATTACTTGGAATGCAAACCAATTACAAACTGTTACTTGGGATGTTGCAGGAACAGCTGGAGCTGCTGTAAATTGTCAAACCGTAAATATTCTATTGTCAACGGATGGTGGAAATACATACCCAATTACAATAGCTTCTGGTATTGCCAACAATGGTTCAGCTCAAATAACTGTTCCAAATAATATAGGAACACAAAATAGGATAAAAGTTGAAGCTGCTGATAACATTTTTTATGATGTTTCAAACAGTAACTTTACAATTGCAGGAGAAGTTGTTTGTAATGCTACAGTTCCAACAGGTTTAGCATTTTCAAATGTAAGTGCTTCAGGAGCAACTTTAACTTGGAATTCGGTTTCAGGAGCAACTTATAACGTTCAATATCGTCAGGTTGGAACATCAACTTGGACTACTGTTAATTCAGGTGTTACATCTACAAACCTAACTGGATTAAATACTTTAACTCAATATGAAGCTCAAGTACAAAGTGTTTGTACAAGTGGAAGTTCTGCATTTAGTACCTCAGTTAACTTTACTACATTAGATCAAGTATTAACTTATTGTGCTTCAAAAGGAAATAGTGTAGCTGATGAATACATTAGCAATGTTCAAATTGGAACAATTAACAATTCTTCAAATGGAAGTAACGGTTATACTGATTATACTTCAATTTCAACAAATCTAAACAAAGGAGATGCTATCACAATTACTGTTACACCAACTTGGACTGGTACAGTTTATAGTGAAGGCTACGGAGTTTGGATTGACTATAATAAAGATGGTGACTTTACAGATGCTGGAGAGCAGGTTTGGACAAAAGCAGCTTCGAAAACAACACCTGTAAGTGGAACTTTTACTGTTCCTTCAGGAGCAGTAACTGGAACAACAACTATGAGAGTTTCTATGAAATATAATGGTATTCCAACTGCTTGTGAAGCTTTTTCATATGGTGAAGTAGAAGATTACACGGTTGTTTTGATGGATTCAGCTCCAGATACTCAAGCACCAACTGCTGCAACTTTAACTTCTTCAAACATAACAGAAACTACGGTTGATTTATCTTGGAGTGGTTCGACTGATAATATAGGTGTAACGGGATATGATATTTATAAAGACAATACTCTTTTAACTTCTATTACAGGAAATTCATATCAAGCAACAGGATTAACTGATGCAACTACTTATAATTTTAAAGTAAAAGCAAAAGATGCTTCTGGTAATATTTCTACTGATAGTAATATAGTTTCAGTAACTACACTAACAGCTCCTGATACACAAGCTCCTACTGCAGCCACATTAACTCATAGCAATATTACAGAGACTTCTGTAGATTTAGCTTGGAGTGGTTCAACAGATAATATAGGTGTTACAGGATATGATATTTATAAAGATAATGTTCTTTTAACTTCTGTTACAGGAACTTCTTATCAAGTAATAGGATTAACTAATGGTACAGTTTACAATTTTAAAGTAAATGCTAAAGATGCTGCTGGAAACATTTCTACAGATAGCAATACTGTTTCAATTACAACTGTCACTTCGCCTGATACGCAAGCGCCTACAGCTCCTGTATTAACAAGTAATAATATTACAGAAACAACTGTAGATTTAGTTTGGAGTAGCTCAACTGATAATGTTGGTGTTACTGGATATGACGTTTATAAAAACAATGTGCTGTTAACTTCTGTTACAGGAACTTCTTATCAAGCAACAGGATTAACCTCTGGTAGTTCATATAATTTCAACGTAAAAGCAAAAGATGCTGCTGGAAATATTTCAGCAAACAGTAATACAGAAACTATTACAACTGTTACACCAGATACGCAAGCTCCATCAAGTCCAATAGTAACAACAAGTAATATTACTCAAACTACAGTTAATTTATCTTGGAATGCTTCTACTGATAATGTTGGAGTAACTGGATATGATGTTTATAAAAATAATGTTCTTTTAACTTCTGTTACTGGAACTTCATATCAAGCAACTTTATTAACCGCAGCAACTTCTTACAATTTCAATGTTAGAGCAAAAGATGCCGCTGGAAACATATCTAACAGTAATACTGTAACTATTTCTACTTTAACACAATCATTAACTTATTGTGCTTCTAAAGGAAATAGCGTTGCTGATGAATATATTAGTAAAGTACAAATAGGAACTATCAACAACTCTTCTGCTGGAGGAAATGGATATAGCGACCACACATCTATTTCTACAAACTTAGATAAAGGTGAACAAGCAACTATAACAATAACTCCTAAATGGAATGGAAGTTTATATAATGAAGGATATAGTGTTTGGATTGACTACAACCAAGATGGAGACTTTACAGATGCTGGTGAACAAGTTTGGACTAAATCAGCTTCACAAACAACACCTGTAAGTGGATCTTTTACAATTCCAACAAGTGCAACAAACGGAGCAACTAGAATGAGAGTTTCTATGAAATATAATGGTATTCCAACCGCTTGTGAAGCATTCTCTTATGGTGAAGTTGAAGATTACACAGTTGTATTAAATACAGCTACTCCTGATACACAAGCTCCAACAAGCCCAACTTTAACAACAAGCAATATTACACAAACAAGTGTTAATTTAGCTTGGAGTGGATCAACTGATAATGTTGGTGTTACTGGATATGATGTTTATAAAAACAATGTTCTTTTAACTTCTGTTACAGGTACGACATACCAAGTAACCAGTTTAACTGCTGCAACTTCTTATAACTTTAAAGTAAAAGCTAAAGATGCTGCTGGTAATACTTCAACAGACAGTAATATTGCAACAATTTCAACTTTAACACAATCATTAACTTATTGTGCATCTAAAGGAAATAGTGTTGCTGATGAGTATATTAGTAACGTTCAAATTGGAACTATCAATAACTCCTCAACTGGTGGTAATGGATACAGTGATCACACATCACTATCAACAAACCTTGATAAAGGGGCTCAAGTAACTATTACAATAACTCCTAAATGGACGGGTACTTTATACAATGAAGGTTATGGCGTATGGATTGACTATAACCAAGATGGAGACTTTACAGATACTGGAGAACAAGTTTGGACAAAAGCTGCTTCAAAAACAACTCCTGTTAGTGGGTCATTTACCGTGTCGGCTAGTGCTACAAATGGAGCTACTAGAATGAGAGTTTCTATGAAATATAATGGGATTCCAACTGCTTGTGAAGCATTCTCTTATGGTGAAGTTGAGGATTACACAGTAGTAATTTCTGGTGGAACTGCACGTTTTGTTGATTCTTCTTTTGAAACAGAAATCAATAAAATTTCTATTTATCCAAACCCTGTAAAAGGAGAATTTTTAACAGTTAAATTAACTAAAAGCACAAACGCAAGTTATAACATTGCAAATGTTTTAGGTCAAACTGTAAAAGTTGGAAACTTAAATAATGTTATTAATGTTGGTGATTTAAAAACTGGTATTTATATAATTAACATTAATGATGGTGATAAAATTATGTCGAAAAAATTCATAAAACAATAAAAAAATACCATTTAAATTTAAAAAAACCCGAGAATTTCTTCTCGGGTTTTTTTGTGTAGCTTTGCCAAAATTTATAATTCATGAATTACCTGTCGGTTGAAAACATATCAAAAGCATTTGGAGAAGTTGAACTTTTTAGTGACATCTCCTTTGGAATAAATAAAGACCAAAAAATTGCTTTTATTGCAAAAAATGGCGCTGGAAAAACTTCAATTCTGAACATACTCGCCGGTGTTGCAAGCTCTGATACTGGACAAGTAATCTCTAGAAAAGGATTAAAAATTGAATATTTATCTCAAGAAGAAGATTTAGACCACGATTTAACAGTTGAACAAACTATTTTTAATTCAGATAACGATACTTTAAAAGTTATTGAAGAATACGAAAATGCATTAAAAGATCCTTCCGATGAAAAAGCATATCAGCAAGCTTTTGAAAAAATGGAACGACTTAATGCATGGGATTTTGAAACACAATACAAACAAATATTATTCAAATTAAAATTAGAAGATTTATCTCAAAAAGTAAGCTCGCTATCTGGTGGACAACGTAAACGTTTATCTTTGGCTGTAATTCTTATCCATAAACCCGATTTACTAATTTTAGACGAACCAACAAATCATTTAGATTTAGAAATGATTGAATGGTTAGAAAATTACTTTAAAAAAGAAAAAATCACCCTATTTATGGTAACACATGATAGGTATTTTTTAGAACGAGTTTGTAATGAAATTGTTGAATTAGATAACGGTGGTTTTTATACGTACAAAGGTAATTATTCCTACTATTTAGAAAAAAAAGAAGAGCGTATTGCTGCAGAACAAGCAACTGTTGATAAGGCTAAAAATTTATTTACCAAAGAATTAGATTGGATGCGAAGACAGCCAAAGGCCAGAACCACCAAATCTAAATCTAGAATTGATGATTTTTACAAAATAAAAGAAGAAGCTCATAAACGAAGAGACAATCATAAAGTTCAGTTAGAAATAAATATGGAACGTATGGGTTCTAAAATTTTAGAACTTCATAGAATTTCGCAATCATTTGGAGATTTAAAAATTTTAGACAAATTTGAATATAACTTTTTACGTGGTGAACGTATTGGTATTATTGGTAAAAATGGAACCGGAAAATCTACATTTTTAAATATTATTACTGGTGGAATCCCTGTAGATTCAGGGAAAGTTATTGTAGGTGAAACTATTAAATTTGGGTATTATACTCAAGATGGAATTAACCCAAAACCTGGTCAAAAAGTTATTGAAATTATTAAAGAATATGGTGAACAAATTCCGTTAACTAAAGGTAGAAGTCTTTCCGCAGCTCAGTTACTTGAGCGATTTTTATTTAGCAGAAAAAGACAATACGATTTTGTAGAGAAATTAAGTGGTGGTGAACGTAAAAGATTGTATTTATGTACCGTTTTAATTCAAAATCCAAACTTTTTAATTTTAGATGAACCAACGAACGATTTAGATATTATCACCTTAAATGTGTTGGAAGATTTCTTATTAGATTTTCCTGGATGTTTATTAGTGGTTTCTCACGATCGTTATTTTATGGATAAAATAGTTGACCATTTATTTGTGTTTCAAGGTGATGGAGAAATTGAAGATTTCCCTGGAAATTATTCAGATTATAGAGTGTATGAAGATTCAAAACCTAAAGAGGAAACTGTAAGCATTCAAAAAGAAGATACCCGAGAAAAAACTACAACCGTTGCTAAGCTTTCTTTTAAAGAAAAAAAAGAATTTGAGGCTATTGATGGAAAAATTGAATCACTAAACAAACAAAAAAGTACTATTGAAGCTAAATTTTCAGATAGTTCACTTTCTGGAGAAGAAATTGATGAGTTATCTATTAAACTGAAAGAAATTAGTTCTGAAATAGATAAAAAAGAAGAACGTTGGTTTGAACTTTCTTCTAAGTTGGAAGGATAGAAATATCAAAAAAAATAAGAAAACCCGTTAATCTAAATTTATTTCAGATTAACGGGTTCAATTTTATATATCTTTTTTTAATACCCCAATTTCCCTCTCACTCTACTCAAAACATCATTCGCAACAATTCTTGCTTTTCCAGCTCCAATAGCAAGTGCTTTATCAATTTCTTCTAAATTGTTCATATAGTAGTTGTAACGTTCTCTTTCTTCTGAATATTTTTCAATTAAAAGTTCGAAAAAAGCTTGTTTTGCGTGACCATAACCATAATTTCCACCTTCATAATTAGCTTTCATTTCAGCAATTTGCTCTGAGGAAGCTATTAATTTATACAAAGAAAATAAATTACAATTTTCAGTGTCCTTAGGCTCTTCAAGAGGTGTCGAATCTGTTTGAATTTTCATAATTTGTTTACGCAATTGCTTGTCTGGCAAAAACAAATTGATAATATTTCCACTAGATTTACTCATTTTACCACCATCAGTTCCTGGAACCCACATAGTACCTTTTTGTATTTTTGCATCTGGCGGAACCAAGGTATCACCCATTTGATGATTAAATCTATTTGCAACATCACGCGTTATTTCTAAATGTTGTAATTGATCTTTTCCAACTGGAACAATTTCAGCGTCGTACAGTAAAATATCTGCAGCCATAAGCATTGGATATGAAAATAAACCTGCATTTACATCTTCCAGTCTGTCTGATTTATCTTTAAAACTATGTGCAAGTGTTAAACGTTGATAAGGGAAAAAACAGCTTAAATACCAAGAAAGTTCGGTTACTTCAGGAATATCACTTTGTCTGTAAAAAACAGTTTTGTTTACGTCTAAACCAAAAGCAAGCCAAGTTGCAGCTGTGCTATACGTGTTTTCTCGTAATGTTTTACCATCTTTAATTTGAGTTAACGAATGCATATCTGCAATAAACAAAAACGAATCGTTTTTAGGATTATTTGCCATTTCAATTGCAGGAATAATTGCTCCTAATAAGTTTCCTAAATGTGGTGTACCTGTACTTTGTACACCTGTTAAAATTCTTGACATTTAATATAATTTTGACGCAAAAATACATATTTCAAAAAGAAATTAACAATAGATTTAAAATTACTATTTTTGGTACTTATGAAACGAGCAGGTCAAATTTTGAATTGTGTAAGAATGCTGAATAAAAAACAGCATTTGCTACTTCTCAAAAATAAAATAACAACGCATGAAATTTTTTAGGTATCCTTTTTATATTTTTTGGAGAGTTTGGTTTTTAGCTTGGTTATTACTCACAATGATTCCTATTTTTCCCGTATTAATAGTAGTTACTTCTTCAGAAAAATTATATCCTGTGTTTTTTAAAATAGCTAGAGCTTGGGCTAAAACCTTAATTTTTGTGATGGGTTTTAAAGTTATTTTAGAAGAAAATCAGGTTCTAACAAAAGAAAAAAGTTTTATGTTTTGTCCAAACCATACATCAATGATTGATGTAATGGTAATGCTTTCAATTACAAAAAATCCTTTTGTATTTGTTGGAAAAAAAGAATTGACTAAAATACCGATTTTTGGTTTTTTTTATAAACGAACTTGTATTATTGTTGATAGAAGTAATTCAAAAAGCAGATTGGCTGTTTTTGACGAAGCTAGAAGAAGAATGAGTGATGGCCTTGATATTTGTATTTTTCCTGAAGGATTGGTTCCTGCTGATGAAAGTGTTGTGTTAAGTGAATTTAAAAACGGAGCTTTTAGATTGGCAATTGAACATCAAATACCAATTGTACCAATTACGATGTACGATTGTAAAAAACGATTTTCATATACTTTTTTTAGTGGAAAACCTGGTAAACTACGCGTAAAAATTCATCATTTTATTAAAACAGAAGGGCTTACTTTAGAGAATAACAACAGCTTAAAAAAACAAACATTTGATACTATTTATAATGAATTAATTTCAGATTTAAAAAATCAACAATTAAATACTTAACTGCAATTATTTTCGTTCAACTAAAATGGAGAAAAAAGATATTACTTACTACGAACCAAAAGAAGAAAAATTCAACGTTATTTCACATGCTATTGGATTGATTTTAAGTATTGCTGCATTAGTTTTATTGGTAGTATATTCTAGTATTTATGGCAGTGCATGGCATATTGTAAGTTTTAGTATTTATGGCGCTAGTTTAATTTTATTGTATTCGGCCTCAACATTTTACCATTATGTTCAAAATCCAAAACTAAGACATCGTTTAAATATTTTTGATCATTCTGCTATTTATGTTTTAATTGCAGGAACATACACACCTTTTACTTTAGTGGTTTTAGATGGCTGGGTTGGATGGACAATTTTTGGAGTTTCTTGGGGTTTGGCAATTACAGGTATTGTTTTAAAACTTTTTTTTACAGGAAAATACGATAAAATATCAACTTTCGCCTATGTACTTATGGGTTGGGTTGTTATTTTTGCAATAAAACCACTAGTCCATAATTTACCTTTTGAAGGTTTAATGTGGTTATTAGCTGGTGGAATTTTCTATACTGTTGGCGCTGTTTTATACAGTATTAAAAACTTAAAATATAACCATGCGATTTTTCATATTTTTGTGTTATTAGGAAGTTTTGCCCACTTTGTAGCTGTATTTTTTTACGTTTTACCTATTCAGAAATAGAATAATTTAAAATTCGATTTTTCAACTTTCGTTATTTATTTTTTAGTAATTTCATAGAAAATTTGCTGAACAATATAATTCGCTTAAGATGAGACTTCAACATTTAGTTTTTACACTTTTAGTAAGTGTAATTTTCTTGTCATGTAAAAATGACAACCCACAAGAAACAACCAATAATATTTTTAAATTTAGAAAGTACATTAGCTACACAACTTCAAGTGTAGTTTCAATTACTGAACCTATTAGAATTGATTTGGTTAATGAAGTTGATTCATGGGTTTCAAATAAAGAAGTTTCTAAAAATGCAATTACTATTTCACCTTCAATTGATGGAAAATTATCAGCTTTAAATTCAAGAAGTTTATTTTTTCAACCTTCAAAAAATTTAGAACCAAATAAAGAGTACACGGTTACGGTTAACTTAGGTAAAATATACGCTACTATTCCTTCTGAATTTAAAACCTATACGTTTAAATTTAAAACGTTAGAGCAAAATTTTAGTGTAGCTACAACTAGTTTTCAATCCTATAGCAAAGAATGGCAATATATTGAAGGAATTCTTAAAACAGCCGATATTTTAGAATTAGAAAATGCTAAAAAGCTTATTTCTGCAACTCAAAAAAGAAAAAATTTAGCTATTAAATGGGAAAGTTTAGATTCAATAAGTACACAATTTCAATTTAAAATTGATAGCGTTCAACGTTTTGTAGAGGATTCAGAGGTATTACTTTCTTGGTCTGGTAAAAAAATAAATGTAGATAACGAAGGAGAATCTACACTAAGAATTCCAGGGAAAAATAATTTTTCAATTTTAAGTGTTGATGTGTTTCAATTACCAGAGCAACACTTGGCCATTAATTTTTCAGACCCTCTTCAAAAACAACAAAATTTTAATGGTTTGGTTGAAATTGAAAATACTAAAAACTTAAAATATGTAGTTGATGGTAATTTACTGAAAGTATATTCTGACACTCGTGTTTTGGGCAATGTAAACGTTGACGTTTTTCAAGGAATTAAAAGTGTTGATGGTTATAAATTAAAAAATTATTTTTCACAAAAAGTAGCTTTTCAACAATTGAAGCCAGCAGTAAGATTACTTTCAAGCGGTGTAATTTTACCTAATTCAAACGATTTAAAATTTAATTTTGAAGCTGTAAATTTAAAAGCGGTTGATGTTAGAATTATAAAAATATTTGAAGATAATGTGTTACAGTTTTTACAAACTAGTGATTTAGGAAGTTCAAACAGTTATGATATTAGAAGAGTAGGAAGAAGAGTTGCTAAAAAAACCATAACACTTATTAATAATGAAATTGAAAATAATGGTAAATGGAAAGCGTATGCGATAGATTTATCTAAAATGATAAAAGCCGATCCCGGAGCAATTTATAGAGTTGAGCTTAACATAAAACAAGAATATTCACTTTATAAATGTGAAGGAAATCAAATAAGCTCAAATGATGAAGATTATGAAGAGGATTATTACTATGAAAATCAGGAATATACAACAAAAGAATCAAATGATTTAGACGAACGAGAAGAGCAATATTGGGATAATTTAATTTACAGTTATAACAATAATTATTACAATTGGAGAGATAGAGAAGATCCTTGTAAAAAAGCATATTATGATAATGATGACCAAGTAGTTTCAGCAAACATTTTAGCTTCAAACTTAGGTGTAATTGCTAAAAAGGGAGAAAACAATTCGTACTTTTTTGCAGTAACAGATATTTTAACAACCAATCCGGTTTCAGGAGCAAAAGTTACTATTTACAACTATCAACAACAAGAAATTGCTCAAGCTGAAACAGACAGTCAGGGTTTTACAGGAATGGATGTTGATAAAAATGCATTTTTCGCCATTGTTTCAAACGGAAAGCATAAAACGTATTTAAAATTAGATGATGGTCACTCATTATCGTTAAGTAAATTTAATGTTTCAGGAAAAAAACTACAGAAAGGATTAAAAGGGTTTATGTACGGTGAACGTGGTGTTTGGCGACCTGGAGATACTATTCATTTAACGTTTGTTTTAAACGACAATGCAAATCCGCTACCAAAAGAACATCCCGTTAAATTAGAAGTTACAGATGCTCGTGGTAAATTAGCTTTTAAAGAAATTAGAACAGACAATGTAAATGGTTTTTACAAATTTACCATACCAACTTCAGAAACTGACCCTACGGGAAATTGGAATGGGATAGTTAGTGTTGGAGGTGCTATATTTCATCAACAATTAAAAGTAGAAACTGTAAAACCAAACCGTTTAAAAATTAAAATAGATTTTACAGATGAGGTTTTAACTAATAACAAACCAATTGAGGGAAAATTAGACGTAAAATGGTTGCACGGAGCACCTGCTAAAAATATTAAAGTAGAAGTTAATGCTAAGTTTACTTCAAACTCAATGGCGTTTAATAAGCAATATCCAAACTATGTTTTTAATGATCCAACACAAGAGTTTTCTTCAGAAGAAGTTACTGTTTTTGATGGAAAATTAGATGAAAATGGAAATGCTACAATTCATAAAAAAATAAGTTTAGATAGCAATGCTCCCGGAATGTTAAAAGTAGCATTTTTAACCAAAGCATATGAAAACGGTGGTGATTTTTCTATGGATGTAATTTCAAAAAATTACGCGCCATACGCTTCATTTGTTGGTTTAAAATCACCAAAAACAAAAGCTTATAGTTCTTATGATACCGATGAAAATATAACATTTGATATTGCAACAATTTCTTTCGAAGGAAAACCTCTGGCAAAAGATAATATAGAAGTAGAAGTTTATAAAATGGAATGGCGTTGGTGGTGGAGTTCATCCTATGATAATTTATCCACTTATAATGGAAGTAGTTACCATAAACCCTATAAAAAATTAAAAGTCAATACCAATTCAACAGGAAAAGGAACTTTTACGTTAAATATTCCTGATGATGATGGTGGAAGATATTTAATTCGGGTGTTAGATAAAGAAAGTGGTCACGCAACAGGTACAACAACGTATTTCTATAAGAATTGGTGGAAACGACCTTCAAATGACCCAGAAGCTTCAAAAATGTTGGTATTCTCTTCAGATAAAGACACTTATAATGTTGGTGAAAAAGCCATTATTACATTTCCTTCAGGAACCGAGGGCAGAGCTTTAATAAGCATTGAAAACGGAACTGAAGTGTTACAAACAGTTTGGCAAAAAACACAAAAAGGAGAAACAACTATTGAAATTCCTATTACAAAGGAAATGACACCTAATGTGTTTGTAAATATATCATTATTACAACCACATGCATCTACAGCAAATGATTTACCATTGCGATTATATGGTGTCATTCCATTATTAGTGGAAGATCCAAACACACGATTAGAGCCTGAAATTACATTACCAAAAGTGCTAAAACCTGAAGAAAAATTCACAATAAAAGTGAATGAGAAAAACGGAAAACGAATGTCTTACACCATTGCTGTAGTTGAAGAAGGTTTGTTAGATTTAACACGATTTAAAACACCTGAAATTTGGGATGCTTTTTATACACGTGAAGCTTTAGGTGTTAAAACTTGGGATATTTTTGATGATGTAATTGGTGCTTATGGCGGAAGTATTGAGCAAGTTTTTGCTATTGGTGGAGATGGAGATGCAGTAGCCGGAAAAAACAAAAAAGCGAATCGTTTTAAACCTGTAGTTCGTTATTTAGGCCCTTTTACGTTGGAAAAAGGAAAAACAGCTTCACATACTATTCAATTGCCAAAATACATTGGTTCTGTGAGAACTATGGTAATTGCGGCAGATAATTCAAATGGAGCATATGGAAAAGTTGAAGAAACTACTCCAGTTCGCAAACCGTTAATGGTATTAGCATCTTTACCTCGTAAATTAAGTCCTGGAGAAAAAGTTACACTTCCAGTTACAATTTTTGCCATGGAAAATAAGGTAAAAAATGTAGAGGTTCATTTAAAATTAAGTAATGGAATTAAAGTGGTGGGAACAAATTCTCAAAAACTTTCTTTTGAAACTCCAGATGAAAAAATGGCATCTTTTAAATTAGATGTTTTTAATATAAAAGGAATAGCCAAAATTGAAATAATAGCTTCAGGGAATGGTGAAAAATCTACTTACGAAGTTGAAATTGATGTGGTAAATCCTAATCCTATTTCATCAAAAGGGATTGCTATTGAATTAGAACCGAATGCAACTCAAAAAATTGAATTTTCAACCTTCGGAATTAAAGGAAGTAATTTTGCTGAAGTAGAATTTTCAACCTTACCACCAATGGATTTTACTGGCAGATTGCAGTATCTAATTCAATATCCACACGGTTGTGTAGAACAAACAACATCCAATGTTTTTCCTCAATTGTATTTAGGTGAAATTTTTGATATTTCAATTCAAGAAAAACAAAAAATGACCAATAATATTAAAACAGGAATTGAAAGATTGGGGAATTTTCAAACTTCAAATGGAGGTTTAAGTTATTGGATGGGACAAAATTCAGCAAACGATTGGGGAACAAGTTATGCGGGTCATTTTATGATTGAAGCTGAGAAAAAAGGCTATGTTTTACCTTTAACTTTTATGAATAATTGGTTGAAATATCAAAAGCAAGCAGCTCGTAATTGGAAACCAAGTTATAAAGAGTACAATTCAGATTTAGCGCAGGCATATAGATTATACACATTGGCATTGGCAGGGCACCCAGATTTATCTTCAATGAATAGATTGCGTGAGTTTAAGGAAATTTCTAACAATGCGAAATGGAGATTAGCAGCGGCGTATGCGCTGGCTGGACAAAAAGAAGCAGCCAATAAAGTTTCAGCAACTGCCAATATCAATTTTGAAAATGATAAAGGAGATTATTATACGTATGGTTCAGTTGATAGAAATAGAGCAATGGCAATGGAAACAATGTTGTTAACCGGAAATAATGAATCTAGAGAATTAGCAAAATATATTGCAAAACGATTGTCTTCAAAAAGTTGGATGAGTACGCAAACCACGGCATACAGTTTATTGGCAATGGCTAAAATGGTGAAAATTAATGGTGGAAAATCTATAAAACTTCAATATTCTTTAAGCAATGGAAAAGTTGAGAGTGTAGATTCAAAATTTGCAGTTTCACAACGAAAATTACGTATTGTTGAAGGTCAAAATTCTATTACAATAACAAATAAAGAAGCAAATGTTGTATTTGTAAATGTTTTAAATTCAGGAATTTTACCCTTAGGTGAAGAAATTATAGAAAAACGAGGATTGGATGTAAATGTGGTTTATAAAGATACCCAAGGAAACAGTATTAATGTATCAAAATTAGTGCAAGGAACTGAGTTTGAAGCGCAAGTAACAATCAGGAATTTAAAACAAGAAGAAGTTTATAACATTGCTTTAACCGAAATTTTCCCTTCGGGTTGGGAAATTGTAAATACACGTTTTACTGACTTTGGAACTACAAATTCAGGAAGTGCTAATTTTACGGATATTAAAGATGATCGCGTTAATTTTTACTTCAATTTAAATAGAAATGAAACTAAAACATTTAAAGTGTTGTTAAATGCATCCTATTTAGGAAGTTATTATTTATATGGCATTCAAGCAGAAGCTATGTACGACAATGAGTATTTTACACGGACAAAAGGACAATGGATTGAAGTTGTAAAATAGTAATGAACTTTATAAAAAAACATAAAATTAAATTAATAATAGCCGTTATATTTTTAACGGCTTATTATTTTTCACTACCAAAACAACTTTTTAACAATCCAACTTCTACAGTTATTACAAGTGTTGAAGGGGAATTACTAGGAGCCAAAATTGCTGATGATGGTCAATGGCGGTTTCCTCAAAATGATAGTGTTCCACAAAAATTTGCAGCATGTATTGTACAATTTGAAGATGCATATTTTTATAAACACCCAGGTTTTAATCCAGTTTCAATTGTAAAAGCATTATATGGTAATTTTAAATCCAATCGAGTAAAAAGAGGCGGAAGTACGCTTACGCAACAAGTAATTAGGTTATCTCGAAAAAATCAAAAAAGAACCTATTTTGAAAAGTTAAAAGAAATACTATTAGCAACACGATTAGAGTTAAGATATTCAAAAGATAAAATTATAGCATTGTATGCTTCAAATGCACCTTTTGGAGGAAATGTTGTTGGATTAGATGTTGCATCTTGGCGTTATTTTGGTCGTTTACCAAATGAACTTTCTTGGGCCGAAAGTGCAACATTAGCTGTTTTACCTAATGCGCCTAGTTTAATTTATCCAGGAAAGAATCAACAAAAATTAACTGTAAAACGTAATAAATTACTTAAAAAACTTTTCGAAAAAAAAATTATTGATACACTAACCTATCAATTAGCAATTGAAGAAGGATTACCTCAAAAACCATATTCAATTCCACAGATAGCGCCTCATTTATTACAAAATATTGCTAAAACGACAAAAGGAGAAAAAATTAAAACTTCTGTAAAAATTGGTTTACAACAACGCATCAATTCAATTGTAAAAAACCATTATAACGAGTTAAGTAAAAATCAAATTAATAACATAGCTGTACTGGTTTTAGATGTAAAAACCAGAAAAGTATTGGCTTATATTGGTAATTCTCCAACTACTAACAAGCATCACAAAGACGTTGATATTATTAACAAGCCAAGAAGCACAGGAAGTATTTTAAAACCATTTTTATATGCAGCAATGTTAGATGCTGGTGATATTTTACCAAATACATTAGTTGCTGATGTACCAACGCAAATAGGAAGTTACAATCCGCAAAATTTCAATAAAAAATTTGGTGGAGCTGTTTTTGCAAGTACTGCATTAGCAAAATCTTTAAATGTTCCAGCAGTTAGAATGTTGCAGAGTTTTGGGTTAGACAGATTTCATCATTATTTAAAAGAATTAAAACTAAAAGATATTAAATATAATGCGAATCACTATGGTTTATCCTTAATTTTAGGAGGGGCAGAAAGTAATTTATGGGATTTATGTAAAAGTTATGCCTCCATGGCTTCAACTGTAAATCATTATGACGATACACAAGGTAAATATTATAAAAATGAATTTATAGAACCTTCTTACTTAGCTAATTTTAAGCCAAATTTCGGAGAAATTTCACTTGAAAAAACAATTTTTGATGCTGGCTCAACCTATTTAACTTTTGAAGCATTAAACAAAGTAAACAGGCCAGAAGGTGAAGAAAATTGGAATTTTTTTGATTCATCTAATAAAATTGCATGGAAAACAGGTACAAGTTTTGGATTTAGGGATGCTTGGGCTATTGGATCAACAAAAGATTATGTTGTTGGAGTTTGGGTTGGAAATGCAGATGGAGAAGGAAGGCCTGGTTTAGTAGGAATTTCGACAGCGGCACCCATTTTGTTTAATGTGTTTGATATTTTACCTAAAAGCAATTGGTTTGAAATTCCTTTTGATGAATTAAGAGAAATAGCAATTTGTAGTAAAAGTGGTTATAGAGCAAGTGAAATTTGTGAACAAAAAGATACGATTTTTGTACAACAAGCAGGTTTAAAAACAAACCCTTGTCCATATCATATTTGGGTACATTTAGATAAAAATGAGCAATTTCAAGTAAATTCATCTTGTGAATCATTATACAATATGACTCATAAAAGTTGGTTTACGTTGCCACCTTTACAAGAGTTTTATTATCAGAAAATGAATCCTTTTTATAAAAAATTACCAAACTATAGATTAGACTGTTTAAATGAAGAAAAACAAGTCATGGAATTTATTTTTCCTAAAGAAAATACTACAATCTATTTAACAAAGGATTTCAGTGGAAAACTTAACAATTTATTCATGAAATTAGTGCATTCAAACTCAAGTAAAAAGGTGTTTTGGTATTTAAATAGAACATATATAGGTAGCACTCTAAATATTCATGAAATTGAAGTGTTTCCAAAAATTGGAGAACATCAACTTAAGGCAATTGATGAACTCGGAAATGAGGTAAGTATTAAAATTGAAATTAAAGACTAACTTTTTTGAACATATATTCAAAAGTTGTATCTTGCATTAAAATTTAATGAGAATTAACCTAACGTCCACACATTAGATATGCTACAAATTTTACTAGTTGATGACGAAAATGACGCTTTAGAGGCGCTTGAATGGAAATTAAACAATTATATTGATAATGTGCAAATTACCACTTGTAACTCTCCTGTGAAGGCTATTGATATAATTAATGAATTAAAACCAGACGTCGTATTTTTGGATATTCAAATGCCGGAGATGGATGGTTTTACTATGATTGAAAAGGTAAAATATAGAGATTTTAATCTTATTTTCACTACTGCTCATGACGAATTTGCTTTAAAAGCCATTAAAGTATCTGCCATAGATTATTTATTAAAACCTGTTGACAAAGACGAATTATTGGCGTCAATGGAGAAGATTAAAAAATCGAAGGAAGGAGCTTTATTGGAGGATAAATTAAAATTACTTTTAAATAATTTAAACGAGAATGGTAGTGATAAAATTAATATTTCTGCCGATGGAAAAGTTTATTTATTGGAAAAGGAGGATGTTGTAATGTTAAAGTCTGATAAAAGCTATACTACAATATTTTTAAAATCAGAGCAACAAATAGTAGTTTCAAAAACCTTGAAAGAGGTAGAAAAAAAATTCCAGTTTCCTGAATTTTTTAGAGTTCATAATTCATACTTAATAAATTTAAATCACATAAAAGAGTATTTAAAAGGATTAGGAGGAGAACTTATTATGACTAATGGTTTAACAGCTAGCATTAGCAGGAATAGAAAAGCTGAATTATTTAAAAAAATATACTTAGATTAAAGTATGCTTTTAGACTTTCATTCTGAAATATATTCATGGATACGAGGAGGTCTTTTCGTTTTATTCGTATATCATTTTTTGATTTTTTTTCAGAATAAAAGCAAATTATATTTATACTATAGTTTATATTTATTAGCTATAACATTATATTTACTTCAACACGTTGTTTCTGAAGATTTTACAAGCTATTATAAATACTTTAATTTTTCATTGCAATTTTTAGCATATGCAGCTTATGTTTCATTTGCTAGAGATTTATTAGATACAAGAACTCACCTAATTAAATGGGATAAGTATTTTGAAATTGAAGTAACCATATTACTCATTTTAGCAATTGTTTTTGTTTTAATTCAGTTTTTCTTAGGAGGAAATTATCAAATTGAGGCATTTTCTATAATTGCACCTATTCTAACAATTTTCACATTAGCTTCTTATTATGTAGTTGTCTCTAAAATAAAAGACAACTTATCCTACTATTTTGTTGCGGGATCATTAATTTATATAGTACTCGCTAATATTAGCTTTTTAGAAATTTTTATTGGCCCTAAAATTTTTACAAATTCAGGCATTCAACCCATGTTTTTTGTTTACTTGGGTGCTTTTCTGCAGAGTATTATATTTTCAATATTAATCGGGTTTATTATTAAAAAAATTGAACAGAAAAGTAAAAATGCAGAAGTAAGGCTTGCAGTAAAATTAAAAGAAATAGAAGAGTTAAAAATGACAGCTCTTCAAAGCCAGATGAATCCACACTTTTTATTTAACTCTTTAAATTCTATCAATAATTTTGTTTTAAAAAATGACATTGAAAAAGCTTCAGATTATATAACAAAATTTTCAAAACTTATTCGTGTCATTCTAAATAGTTCATCAAGTACAACATCAAGCCTTTCAGAGGAACTTATTATTTTAGCCCTATATGTTAAGCTTGAACAAATGCGCGTTACTGGAGGCTTTAATTACAAAGTTATAATTGATAAAAATCTAAATTTAGAAACTATAAAAGTCCCTCCTTTATTTTTACAACCTTTTATTGAAAATGCAATTTGGCATGGAATTATGAAAAAAGAAGGTGATAAAATTATTGAATTAACAATTAAAGAAGATAACGGGGATGTTTTATGTATAATTTTAGATAATGGTGTAGGTATAAATAAAACAAAAAAAATAACACCTTTGTCACTAAAACGAAAATTCTTTGGGGCAAAAGCCACAGAAAATAGAATTAGAATTTTACATCAGAATAAAGGAGTTGAAATTGAAACATTAGACATTTCTACTGAAGACAAAACGGGCACAAGAGTTTCTATTAGGTTCCCATTACAATAATATAATAATCTATTTATTCAAGAAATTTTACCATTTTTATGTTTTAGATATGCTATGCGAAAATCAATGAAAAGCTAACCTAAACAAACTAGATTACACATTACAATCCTTAATAACAATTAAAACATCTATCTTAAATTATTTTACCTCTTCTGATTCTAAAAATACCTAAGGATATCATTAACATTAAAAATTCATTTAAATTTCTTGGCTTAGGAAATGTTTGCAAGAATAGGATAAAAACTATTTTGATAAAATAGTAAAATTCATTAATGAAGACAATATTAAAAAAGTAATTATAAAAATCCGCTTTAACTTAGTTTTTTGTTCTATTGAAGTCGTTAATTTATAACATATATTGATTTTAAATGAGGTCAAATATCCTTTTATAAAACTCTAAAATATCCATTTATTAACGTATTTAAACTATTCATATATTTATATTGACCGTTTGTTGTTTTTTAAAAAAACAACTGTTTTTATAACGTACATTTGATAAGTATTCTGTCAAGAGGGGTTTTGACATTTTACATTAAAACATTAAATAAGTCTTTGGGGTTGATTTATTTATTCCTTGAACATTGTAATTCGAATTATAATGTTCAAGGTTTTTTTTTGGAATAAACTTTAGTTGGTTAAAGTCGAAAAAAAAGGTAAAACCTGTATTTTTCATACATCTAAATTAAGCTCGAAAAACTTCTATTTTAGCGTTAAAACATTCTTTCACAAATTATTTATGTTGCTTCAATTGAACTAGTTCATTCTATTACTTGTTAAATTTCAAATTATAAGTTTGTTAAAATTGATTTATTTTTTAATACCAATATTTTGATTGATGTCAACTCTTTTTTTTGTATTTCCAACATATACTTCTTGCTCATTAATAATAACAGGACGCTTTAAAAATGTGTATTCATCCAAAATTAACTGGCGATAATCTTTTTCTGTTAAAACTTGATTTTTTAAGTCCATTTGCTTAAACTTTTTGGCTTTTCTACTAAATAAAACTTCGTAACTATTTGTTAAGGCAAATAGTTCATCTAACTCTATAACAGTAATAGGTTCAGTTTTTATTTCTTGCAAAATATAACCAGAAGTATCCATTTCTTTTAAGATTCTTCTGTTAGTGTCGCAAGTTTTTAAGTGGTACATTTTTTTCATTTTTTCTAATAATATGCTTTAAAGTAAAAATAATCTCTTTTTATTCTAAATTTGAATACTTTTAATAAAAAAATCAAAAATAATGCAAAAACAATTCGATACATTAAAAAAATCAAGGCTATTAACATTAAAAATCATTGAAAATCTTTCCATTGAACAATTAAATAAAATTCCGAATGGTTTTAAGAATAATATAGCTTGGAACATTACACACTTATCAGTGACCCAGCAATTATTATGTTATAAATTATCAGGTTTAGACTGTTTAATTTCAGATGAAATGATCACTAATTTTCAAAAAGGAACTGCGCCAACATATACTATTTCTGAAGGTGAATTTAACACAACAAAAGAACTATTTTTAGAACTACCAGAGCAATTAAAAAAAGATTACGACAATGGTGTATTTAAAAACTATATTGAATACAAAACTAGTGTAGATATTAATTTAAACAGTGTTGAGGATGGAATTATATTTAATTTATACCATGAAGGAATTCACCTTGGAATAATACTGCAATTATTAAAATTCATATAGAAAAAGTGCTTTTCCAATTAAAAATATTCTGAAACTAAAATAGTATATCATGAAATTTAACACAAAAACAATACATGGAAATCAACAGCACGATCCTTCAACAGGTGCGGTAATGCCTCCTATTTATCAAACATCTACGTATGCTCAAACTTCCCCTGGAAACCATAAAGGATATGAATATTCAAGAACCACAAACCCAACACGAACTGCACTTGAAAACGCCTTAGCAAGTATTGAAAATGGGAAGTTTGGATTAGCTTTTGGTTCAGGGTTGGCGGCAATTGACTGCGTTATTAAATTACTGAATCCTGGAGATGAAGTAATTTCAACAAACGATTTATACGGTGGGTCATATAGAATATTTACAAAAATATTTGAAAACTATGGTATTAAATTCCACTTTATTGGAATGGAAAATACTGAAAGCATTGAAAGTTATATTTCGGATAAAACAAAGCTTATTTGGGTGGAAACACCAACAAATCCAATGATGAATATTATTGATATTGAAGCCGTTTCAAAAATTTCTAATAAACATCAAATTTTATTAGCCGTTGACAATACTTTTGCCACACCTTATTTGCAAAACCCATTAGATTTGGGTGCTGATATTGTAATGCACTCTGCAACGAAATATTTAGGAGGTCACAGTGATGTTGTGATGGGTGCTTTAATTGTAAATGATAAAGAGTTAGCTGATAAATTACATTTTATTCAAAATTCATGTGGCGCTATTTGTGGACCAATGGACAGTTTTTTGGTGTTGAGAGGTATTAAAACATTACACGTTCGTATGCAACGTCATTGTGAAAATGGGAAAGCTGTGGCTGAATTCTTAGCGAAACATCCAAAAATTGAAAATGTATATTGGCCAGGTTTTAAAAACCATCCAAATCATGAAATTGCCAAAAAGCAAATGAGTGATTTTGGCGGGATGGTTTCTTTTGTTTCCAAAGGAAATAAAATTGAAGATGCTTATAAAATAGTTGAAAATTTAAAAATATTTACACTCGCTGAATCACTTGGTGGAGTTGAATCGTTATCTGGGCATCCTGCGAGTATGACCCATGCCTCTATCCCAAAAGCAATACGTGAAAAAACTGGAATTGTTGATTCTTTAGTGAGATTAAGTGTTGGAATTGAAGATATAGATGATTTAATAGCAGATTTAGATAACGCTTTACGTTTAATTTAGATAATAAACATAACCAACATGAACCCATAATAACCAATCATTATATTTATTGGCAGGGTCGGCTTTTGCGTTTAAGCCATCAACATAATTTGAAAAGAAATATTGCCAACGAGATTCAATTAATATATCAGAGTATTCCCCTAATTTATGTCTTGTTCCAATACCAAAGGTAGCAGACATGGTTGTATTGGCAGTCGTCTTTATAGCTCCAGGAACCTGCCATTTTGGGTATATTACAGAAATATCATCTCTCCAATCTCCTAAATCAGATTTTAAATCAGGGTTGTAAAAGTCAACCATTAAACCAGCACTCAAATAAGGAGACCATTTTAAATCAGGGATTCTTCTTGAACCAAAATCTACAACATCAACAATATGAAACTCCAATTGCGCTCCTAAATTTATTAGCGTAGTATTTCCATGCATGGCTCTAAGTTGATCTGCAGCATATGTAGTATTACTCGCATCTACATATTCACCAAAATGATCTAGATCAGCTTGCATAAATGATAACTCACCTCTTATTCTAAAGTGTTCATTAAAATAATTTGTACGTTGGCTCCAACCGTATCTATAATCAGAAAAGTTTAAATAGTAAATTACACCAAGGCCCAATCCAATATTTCCACCAACATTACTTGAAAAGTTGTTTCTTGCACCGTAATCTGTAGTAAATGAAGCAGCACCTGTAATAAAACCAATTTCATGACTACTTCTGTCTTGAGCTTGAATAGCTGCAGTTGAAGAACAGAAAAAAAAGATTGTTAGTATTATTAAATATTTAGTCAAACTAAGGGTTTTACAGTTGTAAAAGTAATAAAAAATTTAAACTAATTATAATCATAAACTTATTTGGTTTTATTTCAATATAAATATGACGGGTTCATCCCAATTTGCTCTAATTATAATCTCTTTATCAAAATACTTCACAATTTCTGGCTGTTGCCTTCTTAAAAAATCACCTGTATCCCAAACACCATTATTGTTTTCATCTACCGTTACTCTAACTGAGTAATTACCAGGAGGTAACAAAATAAAATTTATTATTTGAGGGCTATCAATTTTTTTGATCCTAACAACAAATCCTTTTTCATCTAATAACTCAACAATAAAAGAGGATTTTTTCTCACTTGATAATTCAAGATTTAAAATCCCATAATCTTCGGGTGATTTTGTTGTTAATTGGAAAGCTAAAGAATCATTAGAAGCGCCAAAAATAGTTGTAATTGCTTTTGGTAATAACTCGAAATTGTATTTAAAATTGTCTTTTTTATCAAAATTTAGATGCAATTTAGTTTTAGATTTTGATAAAATGGTGTTAAAATCAATTGCAATTGTATCTTGATCTGTAATTTTTATTAGTGATTTATCAATATTAATAATAGGGATATTGGTTGAGATAGAGAAAGTATCAATTAAATGTAAAACTGAGCTTGTGCTTTTTTTAACTATTAAAGAATCAATTTTTGAGCTTCTTGTTTTAACAGTAAATTCTTCCGAGTATTCACCTTTAGAAACCTTAAAATTTAAAGAATCTATTTCTATTGCTGTATACCAATAATTAATAGTGTCTTTATCTTTTTCAAAATTAAATTCAGATTTAAATCCTTCAGGCGTTGCTGTTAAAAGATTTATATTTAAATCTTTTGCAGCTCCTAAATACCCAAAAATAAGATGTCCTTTAGTAACTTCTTTAGGTTTAATCACTTTTAATTTAGGGATTTCTTTAAAAATTGGAAAATTGAATTTTTTATCGGTCGGAATTGTAATAGTATCTTTTACAAATCCTATTTTATCAACTTCAGGATTGTAAATTTTATTACCGTTAGCATCTTTTAGTGCAATAAGTAGATATTTACCCGCACGCAAGTTGGTAATTTCATATAATGTACTATCTAATGTATTTGAAATGTATCGTGGTTTTTGTTTGAAAATAATTGAATCGGTATAAGATTCATTATATTCATAAAGCATCACATCAAGCTCTTTTTCTGATTTTTTCACCATAGGGTCAGTAACTTCACCAGATAATTCTAATGAATCAATATAAGTTCCAGTAGAAAAAATATATTTAAAATTCCCTAATTCATTCTCTTCATTATTATCAACAATACTTTTTCCGAAATTAAATGCATACGTAGTATTAACATCTAAAGTGTCTAAAATTTCAATAGTTATTAGCTTACTTGCTGTACCAACAGGTGATATTATTGGATTATTTTTTTGAGGAGGAGAAATTACTAATTGTTTGTTTACATCTTTGAGTTTAATGTATTCATCAAAATAAATTTTAATCTTTTTTGCTTTAAAATTAACGGTTTTATGATTTGGAGTTGCACTCACTAATATTGGAGCAATGCTATCTTTTAAACCACCTGTAGGATTA
>NZ_CALAEQ010000077.1 GCF_937891065.1 uncultured Lutibacter sp.
CTTCTGAGGTGATGGCTATTTTATGTATGGCTGAAAATTTTAAAGATTTAAAAGAGCGTTTGGGGGCTATTTTTATTGGATTCACTTTTGATAAAAAACCAGTTTTTGCACGTGATTTAAAGGCTGAAAATGCCATGGCAATTTTATTAAAAGATGCCATAAAACCAAATTTAGTGCAAACGTTGGAAGAAAATCCTGCAATTCTTCATGGTGGTCCATTTGCAAATATAGCGCAAGGAACAAATACAATTATTGCAACTAAAATGGGATTATCATTATCTAACTATGTAATCACGGAAGCAGGTTTTGGAGCCGATTTGGGTGCTGAGAAGTTTTTAAATATTAAATGTGTGGCAGCTGGGTTAAATCCAAAAGCAGTTGTGTTAGTTGCTACAACTAAAGCTCTACGCCATCATGGTGGCGCTAAAAATGAAGAATTAAACATTCCAAATTTTGAATATGTAAAAGCTGGTTTTTGTAATTTAGAAAAGCATATTGAAAATATTAGAAAATTTAACATAGAACCTGTTGTGGCAATTAATTCTTTTACAAATGATTCAAAGGAAGAAGTAGATTTTATTATTGAAGAATGTAAAAAATTAGGTGTACAAGCTGTTGTGTCTGAAGGATGGGCAAAAGGAGGTGAAGGAACTAAAGATTTAGCACAAGCGGTTGTAAATGTTGTTGAAGCTACAAAGACCCAATTTAAACCACTTTACGATTGGAAATCTCCAATTCAAGAAAAAATTGAGATCATTGCTAAAGAAATTTATGGAGCGGATAGAGTGGATTTTGATAAAAAAGCGAAACTAAACTTAAAACGAATTGACAGGCTTGGATTTAATGATTTTGCTATTTGTATGGCGAAAACACAAAAATCGTTTTCTGATAATGAATTTATGATTGGAAGGCCAAAAGGCTTTGTAGTTACAGTTCGAGAAATTGAAATAGCTGCTGGAGCACGGTTTATAATTCCGATTTTAGGTCAAATGATGCGTATGCCAGGTTTGCCTGGAGTACCTGCTTCAGAAGGGATGACTATTGATGATAATGGAGTGATTTCAGGATTGTCTTAAAGGTAAATTCTTTTAAAACAAAAAAAATAGGCTGTCTAAAAAGTCTTAAAAAGCGTCATTCTGAATTAAATTCAGAATCTCATCACGCTGATTTCAGTTAATATGAGAACATGAAACAATTTTAGATTGACGAAAATTTTACTTTTTAGACAACCTTTTTTTTATAACAATTTAATCGTTTTTATTTTATTCTAGTGATAGATTTAATAATTATAGGATTTAGCAATTGTTGATTGTTGTTTTCTCCATCTTGAATTTTTCTTACAATATCCATTCCTTTAGATACTTTTCCAAAGGCAGCAAACCCAAAACCATCTGGATTTCTTTTCCCATTAAAATCTAATTCAGGTTGATTATTTATACAAATAAAGAAACTACTTGTGGCAGAATTTGGTTCGCTACGAGCCATAGAAAGTGTTCCGTCTAAATGTTTTATTCCAGTTTTTTCTGTAGTTTCAATAGCAATAGGAGGGAAATTTTCACCCTCAGAAATATTTCCTCCTTGAATTACTTCTATTTTTATTTCTCTTTCAGCTTCATTTTCTGGAGTTGTAACTCTAAAAAACGATGAATTTGTGTATAAACCTTCATCAACGTATTTTAGGAAGTTAGCTACCGTAATTGGTGCTTTTTCTGGATATAATTCTATTAAAATTGTTCCTTCACTAGTTTCTATTGAACAAGTTATTATGTTGTCAAAACTTAGAAATGTGAATGCTAGAATGAGTGTAAAAATGATTTTTGATTTCATAATATGTTTAATTCAATAATTGAGAAATAAGTGAAACAAAGAAAATAGAGGAAATATAAAAAATAGCAGAACGTTAGTGATAAGGTGCTTTTTCATAGTAGTAAGTAGTTGATTATGCACAAGATAATAAATAAAACAAAAAAACTCCTCAAAATTTAATTTTGAGGAGTTTTTTTTATGTCTAATCTTTAAAAATGAATTATAATAACTCGTTCACAGCTCTAACACCAACAGCGCTATCTGCAAATTTAGCTTTTTCAGCATCAGATAATTCAATTTCAACAATTGTTTCAATACCATTTTTACCAATAATACATGGTACACCTAATGAAATATCATTTAAACCATATTCACCTTCTAATAAAGCTGAACAAGGGAATATTTTTTTAGTATCACAAATAATTGCATGAACCATAGAAGAAACTGCTGCACCTGGAGCATACCAAGCACTTGTTCCTAATAATTTAGTTAAAGTAGCTCCACCAACTTTAGTGTCTTCAACTACTTGTTGCATTCTTTCTTCTGATAAAAATTCAGAAACAGCAACGCTATTACGTGCAGCTTTTCCAATTAAAGGAACCATTCCTGTATCACTGTGACCACCAATTACCATACCATCAACATCAGATTGAGGACAACCTAAAGCTTCTGCTAAACGAAATTTAAAACGAGCGCTATCTAAAGCTCCTCCCATTCCAATAATTCTATTTTTAGGTAATCCAGAAGATTTATGAGCTAAATAAGCCATAGTATCCATTGGGTTACTTACAACAATAATGATAACATTTGGAGAATGTTGAATTAAACTTGCAACTACTGATTTTACAATACCAGCGTTAATTCCAATCAATTCTTCACGTGTCATTCCAGGTTTTCTTGGAATTCCACTTGTAATAACCGCAACAGTACTTCCTGCAGTTTTTGAATAATCGTTTGTTGCACCTGAAATTTTTGTATCAAACCCCATTAATGAAGCGGTTTGCATTAGGTCCATTGCTTTTCCTTCTGCGAATCCTTCTTTAATGTCTATTAATGTTACTTCTGATGCGAAATTTTTAATTGCGATGTATTCAGCGCAACTCGCACCTACAGCTCCTGCTCCTACTACTGTTACTTTCATATTTTTGTATTGTTTATTTATAATAAAATTTAGCTTCAAAAATACAAAATTTTAAATGAAAGAGATGTAATATTTATAACAAAAAAACAGGATTGCTAAATGGCAATCCTGTTAAAAAATTATGATTGAGTAATTTGAGTATTTTATCTAAAACTAAAAGCAATACCTGCTGAAACTGTATTATATTCTTTAATGGTGTAATCTCCATAAATTTTAAAGAAGCCAAGGCCAATTCTTAACCCCAATGTTCCTCTAGGTCCATTGGCATTAAAATTCATATTTATAGGATTTTTAATAGTTTCACTAACAGTGTCAATTTCGTTGTCATTGCTATCTTTTATTTCGTAGTCTAAGGTATAAGTTCCATTCAATTTTAAAGTTGAAGTACCTTTATCATAACCAATTCCTCCATAAATAGTGATAAAAGGAAAATCTAAAGAAGCTAAAGTTTGTATGGTGAACGCATTTAATTTAAAGGTTGCTTCTTGGTTGCTTCCGGCTAAACCATCTATGTTTGCTAGATTGTAAGTTGTATTCATAGTAGTATAGCCTCCAAAAACAGCAACGTTTAATGGTAATTTATCTAAAGCACTAAAATACTGCATTAAATTGTGTTTAATTCCAACACCAATTAAATTTCCTTCAACATCATCAGTATTAATTTTAGGTAAATAGCGAATGCTGATATCTGTATCAAAAGGTATTCCTATGCTAGCTTGAATCATTGGAGAAGGCACTGCATTAAGCGGTATGTCACCTCCAATACCATCAGGCATTGTAAATTGTGTGACTTTATAATTATTAGCATCAGGAATTCGAACAGCAATTACACTGCTATTATTTGATCCCATAACTGTTTGAATTTTACTATCGCCACTTTCTATTGAAAGGTATTGATAATCACTACTATTAAATTGAAATGTTTTTGATGAATTTGGAGCTATTGCGGCATTGACATTTATTGTAATATCAAAACCTAGTTTTTTATGAGTTTTAGCAGTATGATACCAACCATTGTTTAAACTATAAAGCATTCCGTCCATAACAGGAGACATATAGTTTTTCATTAATAAGTTTGCATCATCATTGGCTAGTAATAATAATTCTAACTCTTGAGATTTTGCAGAAAAGCTTAATAGAAAAATGAGTATTAAGGTTAGTTTTTTCATTATTGGGGTTTTATGATATGTAAAGATATAAAAAAAGACCACTTGAGAAAGTGGTCTTTTTTTATAAAATTCAATAATTAGATTAATTATGCATCAATCTTTGCGTATTTAGCATTTTTCTCAATAAATGCTCTACGTGGAGGTACTTCGTCACCCATTAACATTGAAAAAACTCTATCAGTTTCAGTTAAATTATCAATAAAAACTTGTCTAAGAGTTCTAAATTCAGGATTCATAGTTGTATCCCAAAGTTGAATAGCATTCATCTCTCCAAGACCTTTATAACGTTGTATATTTACACTGCCACCTAAATTATGAGCAATTAAATCACGTTGGTCATCACTCCAAGCATACTCTTTTTTCTGACCTTTTTTAACCAAATATAAAGGAGGTGTTGCAATAAAAATATGTCCGTTTTCAATTAATTCTCTCATATATCTAAAGAAGAACGTAAGAATTAATGTCGCAATGTGGCTACCATCAACATCGGCATCACACATAATAACTACTTTATTGTAACGAAGTTTTGAGATGTTTAAAGCTCTTGGATCTTCTTCAGTTCCAATAGAAACACCAAGTGCAGTATACATATTTTTGATTTCTTCGTTTTCAAAAACTTTATGTTGCATGGCTTTTTCAACATTCAAAATTTTACCTCTTAATGGTAAAATAGCTTGAAATGCTCTATCTCTTCCTTGTTTTGCTGTTCCACCTGCCGAATCTCCCTCAACTAAGAAAATTTCACATTTTTCAGGATCCGTTTCTGAACAGTCACTTAATTTTCCTGGTAAACCACCAATAGACATCACTGTTTTACGTTGCACCATTTCACGTGCTTTTCGTGCTGCATGACGAGCCGTAGCAGCTAAAATTACTTTTTGAACAATAATTTTAGCATCATTAGGGTTTTCTTCTAAATAATCAGTTAACATTTCTGATACAGCCTGACTAACTGCTGAAGTAACTTCTCTATTTCCTAATTTTGTTTTTGTTTGCCCTTCAAACTGAGGTTCTTGCACTTTTACAGAAATAATGGCTGTTAATCCTTCACGGAAATCATCTCCTGCAATTTCAAATTTTAAGTTTTTAAGCATCCCAGAATCATCAGCATACTTTTTTAAAGTGGCCGTTAATCCACGTCTAAATCCAGCTAAATGCGTTCCTCCTTCATGGGTGTTAATATTGTTAACGTAAGAATGTAAATTTTCTGAATAAGAAGTGTTGTATACCATTGCTACTTCAACTGGAACACCATTTTTTTCGCCTTCAATAGAAATAACATCTGAAATTAAACACTCTCTTGTAGCGTCTAAATATCTTACAAATTCAGGTAAACCTACATCACTGTAAAACCTTTCTGTAGTAAAATTACCTTCTTCATCAGGGGCTCTTTGATCAGTTAAAGTAATGGTAAGTCCTTTATTTAAATATGAAAGTTCACGCATTCTTGTTGCTAACGTTTCATAATTAAATTCAGTTGTTTGTGTAAAGATTGAACTATCAGGAGTAAATGTTACTAAAGTTCCTTTATCGTCACTTTCACCAACCGTTTTTGCAGGGTATATTGCTTTTCCTTGTTCGTATTCTTGTTCCCAAATTTTACCATCTAAATATACTGTAGCTTTTAAATGTGAAGAAAGCGCATTTACAACTGATACACCAACACCATGCAATCCTCCAGAAACTTTATAAGAATCTTTGTCAAATTTTCCTCCGGCACCAATTTTGGTCATTACAACTTCTAATGCAGAAACACCTTCTTTTTTGTGTATTCCAACAGGAATACCACGTCCATTATCTTTTACTGATAAAGAACCATCTTCATTTATAATTACTCCAATGGTATCACAATGACCCGCCATTGCTTCATCAATAGAGTTATCTACAACTTCATAAACTAAATGGTGTAAACCTCTTATTCCAATATCTCCAATATACATGGAAGGGCGCTTACGCACATGTTCCATTCCTTCTAAAGCCTGAATACTATCGGCTGAATAATCGTGTTTTTTAGCTTCTTCGCTCATATTTAAAATTTGTTTTTATATAAATTCTATAACAAACAAATATAATTATTGAAGTAGTTTTTTTAACAATTTTTAAGTTGGTTAATATAGTAAGTTATTAACAATTGTAAATTATTAAAAACGTTCTTAAAACAGCTAAAAACAGCCTTATTATTAATTTTAAACATTTTAAAGTTTGTTTTATTTAGTCAAATAGTAAAGCGGTTTTATAAGGCTTTATTTGAAGTCTGAAAACCGCTTAATTGATAGCTTTATTTATGAATTTATGAAGTAAAAAAGCTAATTTCACTTTAAAGTGAATCTTTTTTATTGAAGTTATTTTTTCTGATTAATAAGTTTTTAAGAAAAAATGTGTAGAAAGTAGAGGGTATATTTATATTAATATTATTTTTGCGGATGCAACAAAAGGTACTTATTTTAGATTTCGGATCGCAATACACACAATTAATTGCGCGTAGAGTTAGAGAACTCAATATTTTTTGTGAGATTTTTCCTTACAATAGTAAAAACTTTACCATTGAAAATTACAAAGCTATCATTCTTTCAGGAAGTCCATTTTCTGTGAGAGCTGAAGATGCACCACATCCTGATTTATCAGCTATAAAAGGAAAATTACCTTTATTAGGAGTTTGTTTTGGGGCTCAGTTTTTGGCACATAATTTTGGAGGAAAAGTAGCCGCTTCAAATACTCGTGAATATGGTAGAGCAAATCTTTCATTTGTAAAAGAAAATGAATTATTTTTTGAAGGAGTTGAAGAAGGAAGTCAGGTTTGGATGAGCCATAGTGATACCATTGTTGATTTACCAGAAAATTGTGAGTTAATTGGAAGCACACACGATGTTACCAATGCAGCGTTTAAAATTAAGGATGAAGCTACTTACGGAATTCAATTTCACCCTGAAGTTTATCATTCAAAAGATGGTCTAAAAATTTTAGAAAACTTTTTAGTGAAAATAAGTGGAGTAGCACAAACTTGGACGCCAGATTCATTTGTTGAATCAACTGTTGATAGATTGAAAAAGCAACTTGGTAATGATAAAGTTGTATTAGGACTTTCAGGAGGGGTAGACTCAACAGTAGCCGCAGTTTTATTAAGTAAGGCAATTGGTAATAATTTGTATTGCATATTTGTAAATAACGGTTTATTGCGTAAAAATGAATTTGAAAATGTATTAGATCAATATAAAGGAATGGGTTTAAATGTGAAAGGTGTTGATGCTTCGGCACGTTTCTTGAAAGAGCTTGAAGGAGAATCTGACCCTGAAGGAAAACGTAAAATAATTGGTAGAGTCTTTATTGAAGTTTTTGATGATGAAGCACATGTATTAGAAGATGTGAAGTGGTTGGCACAAGGAACAATTTACCCAGATGTTATTGAATCTGTTTCAGCAACTGGTGGACCTTCAGCAACTATAAAATCGCATCACAATGTAGGTGGATTACCTGATTTTATGAAACTGAAAATTGTAGAGCCTTTAAAAATGTTATTTAAAGACGAAGTTAGAAGAGTTGGGAAATCTATGGGGATTGATGCTGAATTATTAGGAAGACACCCATTTCCGGGTCCAGGGTTAGGAATTCGTATTTTAGGAGATATTACTGCGGAAAAAGTTAGAATTTTACAAGAAGTAGACGCTATTTTTATAAACGGATTAAAAGAAGCTGGTTTGTATGATAAAGTTTGGCAAGCAGGCGCAATGTTATTACCGGTTAATTCAGTTGGAGTTATGGGAGACGAAAGAACTTATGAGAAAGCGGTTGTTTTAAGAGCTGTAGAATCTACTGATGGTATGACTGCTGATTGGGTAAATTTACCATATGAGTTTTTGCAAAAAACATCTAATCAAATAATAAACGGGGTAAAAGGCGTTAATAGAGTAGTGTACGACATAAGCTCAAAACCACCTGCAACTATTGAATGGGAATAACCCATACATTATAAATTAAATTTCATTTTATGAAAAAAAATAAATTCTTACTACTGTTTCTTCTTTTTAGTGTGGCAATTGTTTTTGCACAACAAAAAAAGTATGTATCATATACTGTAAAAAAAGGAGAAACTTTAAGAAGTATTGCTAAAGAATATGACTTATCTAAAAGGGATTTAAAAAGGCTAAATCCAGGAGTTGATTCAAAACCTGAACCAAAAACCATTATAATTGTACCTAATAAGAACTTTGGAAAAACAGTTGTTGAAATAATTGAGGTTGATAACGATTTATATACAGTTCAGCCAAAAGAAACACTGTATGGAATATCGAAGAAATTTGGAGTTACCATTGACGAATTAAAAGCTGCAAACCTTGAGTTAGAAAACGGCGTTAAAATTGGGATGAAATTAGTAATTCCTAATCAAAGTTCTCCTACCGATGTAAATGATTCAATTAATTATTTACTACATACTGTTATTAAAGATGATACAGTATATAATTTAACAAAAAGATATCAAGTTACAGCCGAAAACTTATTAAAGTTAAACCCAATATTAAGCGAAGGTTTAAAACTTGGGATGTTATTAAAAATTAAGCCAAAAGAAATTCTTGAAGAAGAAGAAGAAGGTGATGAAGATGATGAAGATTATGATGAAATTGGGATTTTCAAGGAACAACTGAATTTTGATAAAGAACTAAATGTTGTAATAATGCTTCCCTATCAGTTAAATAAAATAACAGATTCAATAAGAGACATAAGTTTTGGGAAAGGCACCTCGCTTTTAAATATTACAACCGATTTTCATTTGGGAGCTAAAATGGCTATTGATTCATTAAGACAAAAAGGATTAAAAATAAATGTTCAATATTTAGATACTGAAAATTCTAATTATAAATTACAATATCTTGTTAATACTATCAATTTTAAATCAACAGATGTAGTTATAGGACCTTTATTTTTTGATAAAGCTTATTGGGTAGCCAAGCATATTAAAACACCAGTTATGGCACCGGTTTTTTCGAAAAAACAAGACTCACTTTCTACAAATAACTTAATAAAAACTTCACCAAATTTAGAAGTATATGAGAATAAGTTATTAAATTATATGAGAGATAATTATAATGGTGAAACAATTGTTATAGTTAATGATGAAAAACCTGAAAACCAATCTAAACTTTGGAGAATTGTAAACAAAATAAAAGCATTTGATTCTATTCAAAAAGTTGTTGTAATAAAACCAAAAGACGGTTTTATTAAAAGTGAAATCTTCTCGAAAAAATTAGATACGTTATCAAAAAATTGGGTGTTTATAATTAGTGATGAAATAGTAACCACTGCAGCAGCTGTTAATAACTTAAAAACATATGCTGCAGATGTTGATATTCGCTTATTCGCATTAAATAAAGGAAGTAATTTTGACAATATTGAGAATAGCTTTTTAGGGAAATTAAATTTTGCATTTCCTACTTCTGAAACTATCGGCATTAGAGATCGTTTTATGATGCGATTTAATGAAAAGTATAAATCTACAAACTTTGCCTTTCCAACAAAATATGCTATCAGAGGTTTTGATGTTACCTACGATACTTTAATAAGAATTGCAAGCTCAGATAGTTTTGAAAATGGATTAACTGCGGGCGCATCTTCAAGATTATCAAGTGTTTTTAATTATGATAAAAAGATATTTGGAAGTTTTGAAAATACTGGAGTAGTATTAATTCAATATACAAAAGACTTAGAAATTTTAAAGCTTGAATAGATTTAAAATACTATAATAACCATAAAAAAAGCGCAACTGACAAGTTGCGCTTTTTTTATGGTTATTATAGTATTTACATTTTCTTCATTTGGTCTTTAAGCATTTTAATTTGATCTGCTAAAACTTTTTGAGTATCTAGTTTCTTTGCTTCATTAATTAACATTGTTGCTTCACGTTTACGTCTTTTTGACATCGCAATACCAGCTAATTGTAGTTTAGCCATTGCAATATCATGCTTCATACTTAAGCCTAAACTTAAAGCTTTTTTAAAGAATTTTTCAGCTTGAGTTAAGTTGGTTTGTGAAACCATAATTCCTTGTAAAAAATTGTAATATCCTTGCTGTTTTTTTACTAAAGCACTACTTGGATTTTTAATATAAGTTAACCATTTGCTTGCTCCAGCAAAATTTTGTTTTCTTAATTGCCAAAATGCTAATAATATAAATTCATTTTTAAAGTATAATAAAACAAAAATACCAGCAAATAATAACAGTGAAATACCATTCATTATATTTCCTTCAACAAATTGAAAGATTGCCCAAATTGAAATTCCTCCCGCTATTACTAATTTTATATACTTATTAAACATCTATAATCTATTTTTTAATGGAATGCAAAGTTACATTTTTGCAATGATTATAATTATTTTTTATAATGTTTTTTATGTTGAAAAAATGCAAAGGCAGATAATATAGCTACAAAACCTATTGCATAATATACAAATGTAGGTGTTATAACTTTATCTCCACTCGCGTAAGAATGCAATCCAGATAAGTAAAAATTAACACCAAAATATGTCATTAAAATAGAAGCAAACGCAGCAATAGAAAACACATTAAAAGTGAATTTACTTCTTAAGCCAGGAATTAACCTTAAGTGAAGCACAAATGCATAAATCATAATACTAATTAAAGCCCAAGTTTCTTTTGGATCCCATCCCCAATA
>NZ_CALAEQ010000078.1 GCF_937891065.1 uncultured Lutibacter sp.
AATATACGAACCAGGTAACAATCCAAGAGAAAATAGCATTCGAGATTTTTTGAAAAAACTATGGAAAAATAAATATCACTATTGATTTATCTTCCTTCAAATTTATCAGTTAGTAATTCAAAATCTTAAAAATTAAATCCAATTGTCATATGCTTTAGCCTATGGACAAAAAGGAATTTAAAACAAATTGGTTTTAGCCAAAATTATTCAATCCTTTTATAAATTTTTAATGCATTATCTGAATCAACTTTTAAATTTCCCTGTAGGTCTAACTCTAATAACTGAGGTTGCTTGAAAGCTTCCCATTTAATAATAAATAGAGTTGGTTTTGAAGTTTTATAAATAGTAGCAAATTCAAAATTCTCATCACCTCCAACAACAGTAAATTCATCTCCATTTTTTGAAATAGTACTTACTCCCCAATTTTGAAAATTAAATTTTCCTTCAATAGATTTAACAGATGATTTTTCTACATTTTTTAAAGGTGCTATTTTTACATCTTCAACTTCTTTTAATTCAATTACTTTCGCTTCTGCTATAGGTGTAATTTCTTTCAATATGGGTTCAACAGTAACTTCTTTAGCTTCCATACTTTTAATTAAAGGTGCTTTAACTTCCGGTATAGTTACAACTGTTTCTTTTATTTCCGTTTTGTTGTCTTTATTTAAAGTACTATCATATTCATAATTCAATTCTTCTAAATCAACAAAAGTTTTTCTAATTGCAGCATAATATGCTTTTTTATATTCTTTCTCTTTTGACTTTGCCGGTGTTGTTGAATATACAACCCTATTATAACAATCCAACAAATCAATATTCATTATTGTTTTAAACACCGTTGGACTATTATTAACATTTACTTTTAATCCTAAACATACGTTATTTGCTAAATCTTCAGGATATTTTTCATCAGTAAATAACACAGTATATTCAGCTTTATTAAATAGAAATTTAATTAATGAATTTAGCTGGTGCTGATCTTCAGATTTTTGAAATTCAAATTGTTGTGGAACTAAAATATATTTATATGAGTTGATATTATTTTGAGCAAAAAGTATGGAACAAAAAAGTGTAAAAACAAGGCTAATGGAAAATGATTTATTCATGATTATATAAATTTCGAAAATATTATTTTACGTTGATCTTTGTAAATGTACTAATTATTATGTTTAATTATAAAATTTACTCCTAATTGAAAACTAGTGCTTTTGGCATTGTACAAATTACGCAGACTCAGTAAATTATCTACCACAAAATAAGCATTAAAAATACCAAGCTGTGTTGACAAGCCCATTCCAATATTTGAAAATGAGTACGGGTCTGCAGTATACGTGACTTTAGTTTGTAAATGTTTACCTAATCTTCGTTCATAAAACAACGTTGCGGCGATATAAGAATGTACTGCACTTATATTTGAATATAATTGAAACCCAACTTTATTTAAATAAATTTTTGGATTTATTAAAAACCTACAATCATCATATTGCTGTCCAAAAGAATAGCTTATTGAACCATTTAATTTTACGGGGCGTAATGTAATATAACTTTTATACAAAGTATCTAACACAATGCTTTTATCAAACTCTTCTTTTAAATCATTCCAATAATTTTGCGGATTATTAGGGTCAAAAAGCAATTGAAAACCTTCAACTTCATAATTTCCTTTAATTCTATAAGATTCTATATTTTTAGTATACTTTATAAAACCTAAATCTAGAACACTTCCAGTAGCAATCCATTGTTTTTTAGGATGATATGTAAATCCAAGATCTAAACCCAATCCTAAATCTCCTCCAAAAAGAAATTTACTTTTCACATAATCGCTATCAACATCATCGTAATTATCAAAAAAAACACCTGATGTTTGCATTAAAAAATTTACGTTTTCTAAATGTTGTGTGTATGTATTATTATTTCCATCTTGGGTATAAAATGATCCTGTGTTTAGTTTTGTATTGGCATTAAATACACTAGAATATATTTTAAACCTAGCGCCTAGTTGAAATTTTTTATTAATTTTTTTTGACAAACCAATGTGAAGCACTCCAAATAATTCAGCTCTGGAGGCCAATTTATTTATATAGTAACGTCTATCAATATCAGTATTCCCATCATAAAATAAATCTACGATATCACGTGGAATTTTAGCTAAAAAATCAAGTTCTTGATAATATCCAAAACTTAAATAAGAGTCGTTTTTTAAACGGAATCCTCCGCTTAACACTTCCAGTTGTTGATTAAAGGCCATAAATTCAGTAGTCCCATAATTGTTTACTGCATTTCTAATTTTATCATTAATATCAATACCATCATCCGCAAAAATATCATATACAGAAAATCCTGTGAACCCAGCTTGCACACTTAATTGTGATAATAAAGGTAAACCAATATGAAACTTATAGTCTACCTCAGCTCCAGGGTTTAGCAGTAATGTTTGTGGTAAACTGGCAAAATCATATAAAACTTGTTTGTTTTGAGAATAACCTGTAACACCTACAAGAAAAATTAACACTACTAATTTTCTCATATTTTTTGATAGTTAAAAAATAATTTAACTGAAGATTTTAATTCTAATGTTGCTGTATCATTCATAGAAATTGTACTTCCATCACTGCTTGGTGCGAGATAGATATAAAAACCAAAAGACTTGGTTTCATAAATAACAGGAATATCAACTTGTGGAATTTCAATAATAGTAGTCAATTCAGAAGAGTTTGGAGGTACCACAATAGTGGGCTGCAAGGTATAAATTGAATTACCAAGCGCATCATAAAAAATAATACTAAGTTCAAAATTTCTAGGGAACAAATTATTAGTTACTACCGTAAATTCAACTTTTTCTAAATAGGGTTTTGAATCTTGAGTAATTGTAGCTTCAACAGCATCTGTAGTTACAGCAATTTCCTGATTAAATGTATCTAAAAACTTTGGTGCTGTTAAGTTTAAGTATACCAAAGTTGATACATAGGTGATGTGTATACTAGCATCATCAATTTGATCAAAATCAACATTTTTTGTACAACTTTGAAAGCAAATTATTATAATTAGGCTTAAAACTATCTTACTGGGACTCATAAAAACTGAATTCAAAACTAAAAAACTTTTATATTTTATAAATACTGCTTTATTTCTAATAACTGATGCACACTTTTTATATTTGCTCCAACAGGCTGCTTTTCATAATTAAAATAAATAGCATCAATACCATTATTAATAGCTCCCATAACATCCGCCTCCCAATTATCACCTATCATCATTGATTCTTTTGAGGTTGCTTCAGCCAAATCCAATGCATATTTGAAAATTTTGGAATTTGGCTTTTTAACACCAGCAGCTTCAGAAGTAATTATTTTATCAAAGTATTTACTTAAACCTGAATTATCGAGTTTTTTATACTGCACTTCATTAAATCCATTAGTAATAATATGAAGTTTATATTTAACGTACAAATGTTCTAAAATCTCATGAGCTCCATCAAAAAGCTGATTGTTATTTGGTAAAACATCTATATAGCCTATTGCTAGGTTATCTATTAATTCATTATCAAACTGTTGCTTAATTTTCAAAAAAGTATCTCTTAATCTACCTACTCTTAATTCTTCTTTTGTTATTTTTTCATTGCGATATAACCTCCAATAATTTTGGTTAATTCCTCTATAATAATTTAAAAACTTTTGAAGATCTATATCAACTTTATGCGCTTTAAAAATAGTTTCGAAAGCAATATCAGAATTTGTTTCAAAATCCCATAAAGTATGATCTAAGTCAAAAAATACATGTTTAATTTTCATTTAGTAAAAATATAAATTTATTAAACACTTAAAAATAATATAGTGTTTATATTTGTTAAATAAAGTTGAATTAACATTGAGTAAAAAACTTCATATATTATTTCTGAGCAAATGGTACCCTTCAAGAGTTTCACCAACAAACGGGGATTTTATTCAAAGGCATGCCGAGGCTGTTGCAACAAAACACAACGTAACTTTAATTCATGTAATTACTGATGAACATTTAAACAAGCCAAGAGAAATTATTGAGTTTAAAAAAAATGACGTTAAAACTTTTATTATATATGTTTCTCCTACTAAAAATCTAATTCTTAAATTTTTCCGTTTTTTAAAATCTTATATTAAAATTATCAATAGAATTGATAATTTTAATATGGTACATCTTAATATTACATTCCCTGTAGGGTTAATAGCTTTATACTTAAAATGGTTCAAAAAAAAACCATATTTAATTTCTGAACATTGGTCTGGCTATCAATTACCATTGAACAAATCAATTGGGTATATACCAAAAAAAATCACTAAAATTATTGTAAAAAACGCATCAATGGTTTGCCCTGTATCCAAAAACCTACAAGATAACATGGTGAATTTTGGATTAAAAGGAAATTATTATCCCATACCAAATGTTGTAAACACGGGCCATTTTAATATCTTAAATGAGCCTCACAAAAAATTTATTATTACACATATTTCAGGTATGAATAATGAAATTAAAAATGTTGAAGGAATTATTAATGTTATTTCAAAATTACAACATATAATACCTAATTTAAAATTTTATTTAATTGGAGATAATCCTAAGAAATATGCTATCCAACTTGAAAAGATAAAACCTAATACTGTTAAAATTATTAATCAAATATCAAATTCAGAAGTTGCTTATTATTTAAAAAAGTCTTCGGTATTTGTGTTATTTAGTAATTATGAAAATTTACCATGTGTGATTTTAGAATCTTTCGCATGTGGCATTCCTGTTATTTCAACAGATGTTGGTGGAGTAAGTGAATATTTCCCTAAAGACTTTGGGTATTTAATTAAGCCAAAAGATGAAATTTCTTTGAAAAGTTCAATCTTAAAAATTTATAACAACGAATTGAACTTCAATAAATATTTAATGCATAATTATGCTATTAAAAATTTTGGAGTTGAAACTATTAGTGAAATGTTTTCAAATATTTACTCGAAAATTTTAAGTAATTGAAGGAATTAAAAGACTTTATATCGAATTTTTTAAGCAGGTCTGGTAGCTATGTTTTTGCTTCAACAATACTTTCTAGACTACTTTCCTTTTTTGCTTCTTGGATTGCACTACAAATGATTCCAAATAAAGAGCTAGGTATTGTAATTTACGCTTTTCAAATAATTTTATTTATTATTCCTATCGGGAGTTTAGGATTAAATCAAGGTCTTCTAAGATATGGATCTCTTCTGGAATCTATAGATGATAAAAACAACCTTTTTTTTTACGTTTTAAAAAATGGAATATTGGTTAGTTTGCTATTAATTATACTAATTATACTTTCTTCTTTCTTAATTAATTTTCAACATGAAAACACACGTTTTTATCTTATACTTCTATCATTAGCTATTACTTCAAATTTTGTATTTGAACTTATTAATATACAATTAAGATTGCATATGAATAATAAGTTATTTTCAATAGCTGAGTTTACATATAATTTATTATTAGTGTTTTTTGTATTCACATTAAGTTATCGATTTCAAGAACTAGGTTATGCTATTTCTTTAGTAATCACTCCCCTTATCACTTCATTACTTTTTATTAAAAAACTAAATATTAAAATAAAAGGAATAAGCACTCCAAATATTGTTGATTTCACTTTTTGGAGATATGGTTTTTTTGCTAGTTTGTCTAATGTTACAACACAATTACTTTTTTCCATAGATATTATTTTAATTGGAAGTTTATTAAAAAATATGGAAGCTGTTACTGCTTTTAAATATGTTTCATTGATTCCATTTAGTTTGCTTTTTTTATCTAAGGTAGTTATAACTACAGATTTCGTAAATTTTACTGAACAAATAAAAAATAAAACTTATATAAAAGCTTATATCAAGAGCTACATTAAACTATTTACTATTATTAGTTTAGTTTGTATAAGTGTTATTTCTTTATTTGGCTCTACTATTTTATCTTTTTTTGAAGAAGACTATGAGAGTTATCAATCAACTTTAATTATTTTAACCATTGGTATTACTGGAATTTTAATTTTACGGGGACTATTTGGAAACTTATTATCATCTATAGGAAAAGCACATGTGAATTTTATTATTACATCAATTGCACTTATTTTAAATTTGGGGTTTAACTATTATCTAATTCCAAAGTATGGTCTTTTGGGAGCTGCTATAACTTCATCATTTTTAATGTGGTTTACGGGAATTTTATCTTTATTATTATTTTACTACTTTTTCAATAAAATGAATAGCTCAAAAAATTAAAATAAACTTCTCTTTTAGCTCCAAAACTTATATAGAAATCTGCAAGTCCTTCTATCATTGACCCTTCAAAATCAAACACAAAATTACTGACCGAAAAATGTTTTATTAATTCTGAAATAATAAGTGTTGGTAATCCATTATCCTTTGCTTCTTTAGAAGCTACGGGCAATAAATAAGTGATTCTATTATTGTCTTTTAA
Source organism: uncultured Lutibacter sp. (assembly GCF_937891065.1). Classification (GTDB taxonomy): domain Bacteria; phylum Bacteroidota; class Bacteroidia; order Flavobacteriales; family Flavobacteriaceae; genus Lutibacter. The sequence goes on from NZ_CALAEQ010000078.1 coordinate 6,457, forward strand.
CCAAATTAAACTTGCTATTAATTTTTCATCTTCACGAATTCCCCAAATAAAAACAGCTTTAGTATTAGTTTTTAATAAATCCTTTATTGTCGTTATTTGATCTTGTCTTAATTGATAGTTTTTAGGTTCATTTAAATAAAAATTCAAAAATTCAGAGGAACTAATTTGTTTATCTATTTTATAATTTTTTAAAACTGCCTTATTTATATTTCTCTTTCGATTCTTATTAAACCCTTTATAAATCTCTTCATAATCCTTATCCAAAGACAAAATATAATTTACCCTTTTTGCTGTATTTAAAAAACTCACATTATTCCCCGAGTTAAACTGAATCGTAACTTTCTTGAATTTTTTTGGAATAGCTGCTATAAATTCTTTTAATAAATTTTGCGAAATTGAGCTTTTAGAAAACACACCTAATTGCTGCGTCCAAGCAGGCGGATAAATATATTTAATAAAATATTTACTTCTCCAAGGCAACGGCATTACAGCCTCATAATCATTTAAAACTAATACATCCCAATTATCCGCAACAATATCTAAATACCAACAATATGCATATATTCGAGAATTTAAAGCTAATTCAATACAGCTATTGTACTTATTTTCGTCAATTTCAAATCTTTTTAAATAACGAATCATAGATAATTAGTCTAAAACAGTAGTTTTATAAATAGTTCTCCAACCTTTCCAAACTTCATTTTCACTTAAAGTTTCATTATGAAATAATGTAATAAAAGTTCCATTTACTTCTTTAACAGTTGCTTTTAATTCTAATATTTTCTGTAAACTTTGTTCAGGTGAAAGGTTCATATAATCTTTTAATGTGACATCCATAAAAGCAAATGAAAATATTTTTAATGGTGTTTGTATTTCAAAATCTAAATCGTAAAAATAAAACGGAGTGCATGTGCTCGCTCTAAAACCAACTACCTTTGCGTATCCCATTGTATAATCTTCATTAATATCCAAGTCTATTAAATTCTGATAGGTCTCAGGAATACTTAATCGTAAATAATGCTGACGTGAAAATGTGATAGGCGTATTCACAATAGTTTCTAATCTTAATTTTTCCTTTTTCAACTTTTCCATATTTTTAAAAGTGAAATAAGATGGGTGCAAACCTACTTTAGCATAATCAGCTACCGATTTTATAACCGACTTAAACTTATTATTTGAAGATGAAATATTTTTATCAAAAGTTGTATAATCTCCTATTAAAAAGAAAAAAATGGTGTTTATATTGTATTCATTTTTAATACTTAAAAGTTCTTTAAATGTATCAAATGGGTCTGTTTTAAAATCAAAAATGGTTAAAAATCTATGCCAAAAGTTCAAAAATCTTAATTGTAAAATATCATTAATTAAACCACCAACAGTTCTAACAATTCCCTTATGTTTATAAGCAAAAGCAACATCTATGTCAATTGTTGAAATCAAATTAAATTCCCGATGTTCATAATCATAATTAGGGAATTTTTCTTTTAATAGTTTTAAAAACTTATATGCCCAAATATCAATAACTGGTTTTTCAATAAATCCGTTTTTAACTGCTAAACTCTCCTCAGCTGGAAAACGCTCATGAATATCTTGTACGTGAGGTAAATATTCTTCATATCTACTTATTAAATAAAATCCTGCTGCAAAAATATCAAATGGAATACTTGAGATTTCACCAACTGGAAAAAAACAAAGTATATCATCCCATTGTGAAATATGTATATCTATATCATTAATTCCTTGGTCAAACAATAAATCGTGACTTCTAATAAAAAACTCAGATCCCAATGGCATTTTGGAATACGTAATTTTAGGCCCATTGTGTGCTACAAATTCATCAACTCTTGTTGTAAAGGTTACAGGGATTTGAAGTATTCGAACAAAGTAATGTTTAAAAATATAATTAAGTCGAGGTGTAATTTTATGTGTATAAACTAGAAGCATATTTTTTAGTTCTAAGTTGCAGGGTTAACGTTTTTTGAATTGATTTTTCTAATACCTATTCATCTTTTGCCTTTTATCTATATTAAATTTTCATCGGCAAAGCTAAAATAAGCATTTTCTGTAATAATTATATGATCTAGCACTTTTATGTCTAATGTTTCACCGGCAAGTTTCATTTTACTTGTAATAGATTTATCTGCTTGGCTAGCTTGTAATTTTCCTGAAGGGTGATTGTGACATAAAATTAGTGCCGTTGCATAAATCTCAATGGCTTTATTATACACCATCCTAACATCTACCAAAGTTCCTGTTAAACCTCCCTTGCTTAATTGTTTCTTATAAAGAACTTTATTAGAGTTATTTAAATAAATAACCCAAAATTCTTCGTGTTGCAGTTCACCAATTATAGGTTGCATAATCTCAAAAACTGCCTTGCTACTTGTTATTTTCGGAAGTACTAAAGCCTCTTCAAGCCTTCTTCTACGTCCTAATTCTAAGGCTGTAATAATTGAAATTGCTTTAGCTTCTCCAATTCCTTTAAATTTTTGTAAATCTGAAACTGATAATTTACTTAGGTTATTTAAATTATTTTCTATTGAATTTAAAATTCTTTTTGCCAAAGCTACAGCGCTTTCGTTTCTGCTACCAGAACCAATTAAAATTGCAATTAATTCAGCATCAGATAATGCTACTTTTCCCTTTAAAAGTAATTTTTCCCGCGGTCTATCATCTTCAGCCCAAGACTTTATAGAAGTCGCTGTATTTTCATATTCCATAAACAATTTTTTTATCAAAGATAAGTGTAATATATTTGCCTCAAATTATTAACACATGAAAATTATTATTGTTGGTGCAGGAGATGTTGGTTTTCATTTAGCAAAACTACTTTCTTTTGAATCTCAAGATATATATTTAATTGATATGGATGCTGAGAAACTTGAATATGCAAGTAACCATATTGACGTGATTACATTAAAAGGAGACGCAACTTCAGTAAAACTTTTAAAGAGTATTAATATTGAAAAAGCCGATATTTTTTTAGCAGTAACAGAATCTCAAAATACAAATTTCACTTTAGCTGTAATTGCAAAAAAATTAGGAGCTAAGAAAACCATTGCTCGAATTTCTAATCATGAATTTTCTCAAACTAATGAGATAGACTTTACTGAAATAGGGATTGACGTTATGATTTCTCCAGGTGAACTAGCCGCTAATGAAATTAAAATGTTGATAAATCAATCTGCATTTAATGATACCATTGAATTTGAAAATGGAACCTTAAATATTTTAGGGAGCACCTTAGAATATAGTTCTCCGCTCATAAATTTAACCGTTCGAGAAGCCCGCGAAAAATTTAGTGATATAGATTTTATAACCATTGCTATAAAACCTGAAAACAGCGGTGAAACTATTATTCCAAGAGGAAATACGGTATATAGTGCCAACGATCAAATTTATTTTTCAACTCCTAAAGACCATATTAAAAAATTATATAAATTAATGGGTAAAACTCCATTTGGAGTAAAAGATATTATGATTTTAGGTGCCGGTAAAATTGGAGTTAAAGCAGCTCGAAATTTATGTGATAGCAAATTTAACATTAAGTTAATTGAACTAGATAAAGAAAGAGCTAAAGATGTAGCTGAAAAACTACCAAACGCCTTAATTATTAAAGGGGACGGAAGAAATGTTGAACTTTTAGAAGAAGAAAATATTTCAGAAATGGATGCCTTTATAGCCGTTACTGGGAATTCAGAAACTAATATTATGACTTGTTTAGTGGCAAAATCTAAAGGCGTTAAAAAAACAATTGCCTTGGTTGAAAATATGGATTATATCAATATTTCTCAAACTATTGGAATTGACACCTTAATTAATAAAAAATTATTAGCTGCTAGTGCTATTTTTAAGCACGTTCGTAAAGGTGAAGTTTTAAAGTTAGCAAACTTACATAATGTTGATGCCGAAGTTTTAGAATTTATGGTGAAAGAAAATTCTCCTGTTACAAAAAAATTAATTAAAGATATTAAATTAACAAAAAAAGGTGTTTTTGCGGGTGTAATAAGAGATGGAGTTGCAATGATGACATTTGGAAATTTTCAAATATTAGCTGGTGATAAAGCTGTAGTTTTTTGTTTACCCGAAGCTATTCATAAAGTTGAAAAGTTATTTAACTAATTTATGAAAGGTATAAATTTTAAAATAATTATAAGTTTCTTAGGGTTAACTTCCATGCTTAATGGAGTATTTATGCTAATTGCTGTTCCTTTTAGTATTTATCATAATGAACCTGAACAATGGGGCATTTTAAAAGCAGGTATTACAACCATTATTCTTGGTTTCATACTTTGGTTTTCTAATAGAAATGCGCCAAAAAATTTACATAAAAAAGAAGGTTATTTAATAGTAACATTAGGATGGCTAATGTTAACACTAACAGGAACCTTACCCTATGTTTTTACTGATACAATACCAATTTATACAAATGCCTTTTTTGAAACCATTTCTGGGTATTCAACAACTGGTTCTTCAATATTAACCGATATAGAATCCATGCCAAAAGGAATTTTATTTTGGCGTAGTGCAACACATTGGATTGGTGGTATGGGAATTATTGTGTTAACTGTTGCCATTTTACCTTTGTTAGGAATTGGAGGAATGCAGTTATTTATGGCTGAAGCTCCGGGACCCTCTGCTGATAAAATGCACCCAAGAATTACAGAAACAGCAAAAAGACTTTGGCTTATCTATTTTTTATTAACTTTTACAGAGTTTTTCTTACTTAAAATTGCTGGGATGACCTGGTTTGATGCTATAAATCATGCAATGGCAACTATGAGTACTGGTGGATTTTCTACTAAAGATGCAAGTGTAGCTTATTGGAATGGCGCTCCACTAATTCAATATATTATTACTGTATTTATGTTTATTGCAGGTGCCAACTTTGTATTAACATATTTTGCATTAAAAGGTAGAATTAGGAAAGTTTTTAAAAGTGAAGAATTTAAATTTTACCTTTTTGGAGTTCTAAGTTTAACTATTTTAATCACTATTTTAATTGTTAATTACCAAGATCCTAACTTAGTTACAAGTATCAATCATCCAAAACCATGGGGAGAAACAGAAAGTGCATTTAGACATGCTGCATTTCAAGTAACCTCTGTACTTACAACAACAGGTTTTGTGACTGCTGATTTTACCATGTGGAATTCTTTTGCTACTATGTTAATTTTTTCGCTATTTTTTATTGGAGGCTCAGCGGGATCAACAAGTGGTGGTATTAAAATTGTTCGCCACATTATAATGATTAAAAATAGTTTTTATGAATTCAAAAAATTACTTCATCCAAATGCTATAATTCCCGTTCGTTATGATGGAAGTGGTGTCCCTAAAAACATTATTTATAACATTTTAGCTTTCTTTATTTTATATATGCTCATATTTATAATGAGCTCAATTTTACTAACATTTTTCGGATTAGATTTTGAATCGGCGATTGGTGCAGCAGCATCATCGTTAGGTAATATTGGACCTGCGTTGGGTTCTGTGAGTCCCGTCGATAATTATGCGCATTTATCAATTCCAGCCAAGTGGTTTTGTTCCTTTTTAATGCTTATCGGAAGGTTAGAGTTGTTTACTGTTTTAATTTTATTAACTCCATTTTTTTGGAGAAAGAATTAAGCTTACATTCCTAAAACTTTTTTACCTGCTTCACTTACCATGGTTGTATTCCACTCAGGGTAAAACACTACGTCAATGATTGTTATAAAATCAGGATGTTGCTGTTTAATGGTTTCAATAATATCTGTTTTTATAGTCTCACCTAATGGGCATGCAGGTGTTGAAAATGTCATTACTATATTAATTTTCTTATTTCCATCGTAATACAGTTCGTAAATTAATCCCAAATCAACTATATTAATTTCAATTTCAGGATCCATTACATTTTTAAGTAACACCAATGTTTCCTCTTCAAATTGTTTTATCTGTTCTTTATTCATTATTACTATTTTTAACTTTATGAAATATTATTTTCAACACATTTATATTATACAAAATTGCAACAATTAAAAGTGAAAAACTTCCAATTTTAATTGCTATAAAGCTTTTTATAATTAAACCAAGAGCTAAACTTAAAATACTGAGAACATAAAAATAGAATTGAATTTTAGCTATTTTATTTGAATACAACTCTCTTGGTAATGGTGTTTTAGTTTTTCCAACTAAATTTTTATACTTTTCTAACCAAACTATAAAAGGAAGTGTTTTATAGGTTTGACCTAAAATCATGGTTGTTATAAATCCAAATATTATTGAAAAGCCATAAAAAGTAGCTATTCTAAATAACAACTCATATTCAATTTTAAAAACAAGTAATAATATTAAACTTACTAAAATTGGCATTATAATACTTGCAATTGCAAGCATTGTATATTGCATCCCTACATCTAATTTTTTTCGAAGTCTCTTTTTATAAGAGTCATAAATGAACGACATAAATGAAATTATCCCAATAACAATTACCGCCCAACAAAAAATTGTAAGCATACTATTTGAAAATATGAACCAGTTTAATATTAAGCACAATAACCCAACATTTATTGAAATAAAAGAAATTACTAATTTTTCTTTTTTTAATTGGTGTGAAATTAAAAACATTGGTATTAATGTAGATCCAACGCCAATTATAAGCGACAAAAACCAACCAATAGTTCCCAATGACGCATGTATTTTTAAATAATGTAAATGAATTTCACTTAAAAAATTAAACTTAAAATTAAATGCAATAAGCGTCCCGACCAATTCAGTAATTACTAACCAAAAAATGGAAGCAATAATAAATTTTGATGAAATATTTTTAATTTCTGATTTTAAATAGGATAAAATTACATTTATAACAAATAAGAAAAGAGAAAGAAACATGAATACTGAAGCATAAACAAGATGCGTTGTAAATGCACTTACCCAAAATGAATACGTTAAATACAAAACGCTTGCTGCTGAAGTCCAAAAAGTGATCTTTGCCAATTTTTCACTATAAAGTGAAGTTTCAAAAACTACAGGAATCAATTGGTAGAGCGCTCCAAAAACAATCATTGTTGCCCATCCTAAAACTGCCATATGAGTTATTGCAATAATTTTAGAATTAAAATAGGCCTCTAATATATTTGTATCAGCTAAAATAATAAGCAATGCTACTATTAAAAAAGAGCATCCACCAAATATAAAATGAGGAATTACAACACTACTATGAGGGGCATTATTTGTTTTTAAACCGTTCAATCTATTAAGCTTTAAAAATTAATAATTGTAGATGATTATCAGTTTTTTTATTATATAAAATTTCAAAGTTTCTTTCTTTTAATTCCGGTAATAAAAACTGGGGAACTTTCTTATGTTCAACAAATAAAGCATTCCCCATTGGCAACATTTCTAATTCTTCTAAAATAGTTGTCATTGGTTCTGGCATCTCTAAATCTCTAACATCAATTTGCTTTAACTTTCCAACAAACTGTTTAAATTTTTCATCAAAAGTTGTGGTATTATTTTCTAATGAATGTTCATCGGAACTTTTTAATTCAGTCGTTTTCTTAAAATAAGTATGCACAATTCCTGCATCAGATTTCTCTGTCCAAGTTATATAACCTTCTCTTTTTAATTTATTAATTAAAGGAATGGGTTCAAAAGAATTTATAATCTCTAAGGTTTGTTGATTGTTTAGTTTGTTAACAATCTCCATAATTTCTTTAAAAGGATCATTGCCTGATGCAATAATTGGTCTAACGTCAAGACTTATTAAATTATCATTGTTCATTTGTATGTTATTTTTAAAAAAATACTAATTATTATTTCTTAAGAAGTCTCATAAATAATTTCGAAATTTATATTCAAACTTTTATGACCTTTTTATCTTCTTTCAAAGGTAAATACAAAAAATATATTGACCTAATTTAGAATGATTGTAATTAAAGTAGTGTGACAAAAATCAGTAAAGAATAGTTATTATACTAATTCTTTAAATTTATTAAAATCTAATCCCCCATAATTACCCGAACTCATTAAAAGCAATGCTGTATTTTTAAATTTTTGGTTGAACAAGAATTCTTTAAATTCGGTTGGATTGGTAAACACTAATAAATCTTCTCGCTCGAAAGCGCTTTTAATTTGTTCTTTCGATATTTTTTCCATTCTTTTTATTTCTAATGCTTCAGGAGAATAAAAAACCACAGCTTTATCTGCCTTATCTAAAGTTCCTTTGTATTCCTTCAAAAAATCAGCATTTAAACTGCTATATGTATGCAATTCTAAGCAAGCCAACACAGTTCTATCACTATATTGATTTTTAACAGCATTTGTAGTTGCTTCAACTTTACTCGGTGAATGTGCAAAATCTTTAAAAATTACAGTCGATTCATTTTCTGCTATTTTTTCTAATCGTTTGCTTGCTCCTTTAAAACTGGCAATAGCTTCATAAAACTCATCTTCATCAACTCCCATATGTTGGCAAATCCATTTAGCACCCGCCATATTCTGTAAATTGTGCGCCCCAAAAAATTCTAACGGCATATCACCTAACGAAGTTTCTATAAAAGTAGTACCGTTTTCAATTTTATAATTTGGAGTTGAGTATGGATATTTCTGAATGGAACTTGTAGCTTGTTCTACCACTTTTTTCACTTCAACATCTTCTTCATTATACACCATAATTCCACCATTGGTGAGCGAATTGGCAAAAATTAAAAATTGATCTACATAATTTTCGAACGTTGGAAAAACATTGATATGATCCCAAGCAATACCACTTATTAAAGCAATATTGGGTTTGTATAAATGAAATTTAGGCCTTCTATCTATTGGGCTCGATAAATACTCATCACCTTCTAATACCATAAATTCATTATCAGAAGTTAAATGCACCATCGTTTCAAAACCATCTAACTGAGCGCCAACCATATAATCAACAGGAATATTAAAATAGTTAAACACATGTAAAATCATTGAGGTAATCGTAGTTTTTCCATGAGAACCTCCAATTACAACACGTGTTTTATCTTTTGATTGTTCATATAAAAATTCAGGATATGAATATATTTTAAGACCCAATTCTTGTGCCTTTAACAATTCAGGATTATCAGCTTTTGCATGCATTCCTAAAATAACAGCATCTAATTTAGTCGTAATTTTTTCTTCAAACCAACCAAATTCTTTTGGCAATAACCCTTTCGCCTCTAATCTAGATTTTGAGGGTTCAAAAATCGCATCGTCACTTCCAGTAATTTTATAACCTTTTTGATATAAAGCCAATGCTAAATTATGCATAGCACTTCCTCCTATTGCAATAAAATGTATGTTCATTTAATAAAATTTTTATAGCATCAAATGTAAGTAAAGTATTAAAAAAAATAAAGACATTAAAGGCTTTTTAAAAGCTTATTTTTAAATGCATTCACACAAAAAACACTTTAAATATTTAGTAAATCTTAAACTTTTCTGAATTGTATTAAAATTTAGGTATAACTTTTGATACTTTTAAACTAAAATTTAAATAGATGAAAAAAATTGCACTTTCAATCATTGCTTTATGTTTATTTTCAAAAAATATAAACTCACAAAATAATGAAATAGAATATGGTAAATTATGGAACCAAGTTGAAAAATTTGAATTGGACAATTTGCCTAAATCTGCTTTAGCAATTGTTGAAACTATTTTTGAAAAAGCTAAAAAAGAAGGCAATACTTCACAAACCACAAAAGCACTACTCTACAAATCGAAATTTGCATTAACCTTAGAAGAAGAAGCTCAATTAAAGATTATAAATTTATTTAAAGATGAAATTACAATTTCTAAATTTCCTACAAAAAATATTTTAGAAAATATCTTGGCAAATTTATATTGGCAATATTTTCAACAAACTAGATGGCAATTTTATAACCGAACCAAAACCAATGAAAAAGTAGATGAAACCGATTTTAGAACTTGGGATTTACAAACACTATTTAATGAAATTCATGTGCATTTTCAAAGCTCACTTGAAAACGGGTTAGTATCACAATTAACGGATTTAAATGAATTTAGCGATATCTTAAACTTACAAAAAGATTCAAAAATATATAGACCAACACTCTATGATTTTTTATCTCATAATTCCCTAAATTTTTACAAAACTAACGAAACTAGTATTACTAAACCTTCCTATGCTTTTGAGATAGATGATGTAAAATTATTAGATAACTTCAAGGTATTTTCAATGGTCAATATTGAAACAAAAGATAGTTTATCGCTTCAATTTAATGCTTTAAAAATTTATCAAAAGTTAGTTCAATTCCATCAAGGCACACATAATATGAATGCTTTAATTATGGTTGATTTAGAGCGCCTTCAATTTGTAAAACAAAACGCACCTTTTGAAAATAAAGACACTATTTATTTAAAATCGTTGATCAATTTTAAAAATGAATTAAGTCAGTTTGAAGCTTCAACATTAATAGATTTTGAAATAGCAACAGTTTATTATAACGAAGGAAATAATTACACTACAAAAACAACACCTGAAAACCAATTTAAAAAAGCCAAAGCAATTGAAATTTGTAATAGCGCAATTAACTCATATCCAAAAAGTATAGGAGCCGAAAAATGTCAAGCATTAAAACAGCAAATTTTAAACAAAACACTTCAATTAACCGCTGAAAAACACATCCCTATTAATACCCATAGTAAAGTATTGGTTTCTTATAAAAATATTAAAAAATTATATTTCAATATTTATGAAATTTCAAATTCAGAAAAAGAACGATTTAATAAAATATATAATGATGACGAGAAAACAAGTTTTATAAAAAAATTACCTTTACAAAAACAATTTAATTCAGCTCTAAAAACCGAAAACGATTACCAAAAGCACAGTTCTGAAATCATTTTCCCTCCTTTAAGTAATGGTAATTATTTAATTCTAGCATCAACTTCTGAAGGAATAGATACCAATAGCACTTATGCTACATCAACAATACAAATAACTGATATTGCACTAATTGAAACTATAAATAACGGACTTTACACCTATCAAACAGTTAACAGAAATAATGGAAAACCGTTGGTTGGCGCTACTATTAATTTAAAAAACAGCCACACAAGTAAATACAATGCACCACTAAATAAAACATTGAAAACTGATAAATTTGGACAAGCTCATATTCATTTATCAAAAAGCAGAAACAATGTTGTTGCAACTGTAAATTATAAAAATGACCAAGCTACTTTTGGTGATTATTATCTCTATGAAAAAAGAAAAAAAGATGCTCTTGAAGATGATGAATCTATTGAAATAAAACCCTTTGTATTCACTGATAGAAGTATTTATAGACCCGGACAAACAGTTTATTTTAAGGGAATATTTCTTAAAAAAACAGATGATAAAACAGAACTTCTCACCAATGAATTTGTTGAAATCACATTGGAAGACCCAAATGGGCAACTTGTAAAAAAACTCGATTTAAAGTTAAATGAATATGGCTCAGTTTCAGGTGAGTTTATTTTACCAAACAATGGTTTAACAGGAGAATACACCATAAATACAGATGAAAGTTATGAGCACGACAGTGATTTTTATGATACTACCGATTTTGATTTTGACTATAATTATGATGCAACTATACAAGTTGAAGAATATAAACGACCAAAATTCGAAACTTCTTTTAACCCTATAACTGAAACTTTTAAATTAAATGATAGCATCACTGTTGAAGGCTCTGCAAATGCTTTTGCAGGTAGTAAAATAAGTAATGGTAAAGTTGTATATCGTGTTGTAAGAACTGCACAATACCCAAAATGGTATGCTTGGTATGCCAGAAATATGTATCAATCTCAACAGTTAGAAATAACAAATGGAGAAACAGAAACGGATGCTGATGGAAACTACATAATAAAATTTATTGCAGTTCCTGATTTAAAAATAGCAGCGAAAAACTTACCAACTTTTAATTATCAAATTACAGCTGATGTTACAGATATTAATGGCGAAACTAGAAGTACCTCAACCAACGTTAAAGTCGGTTATCACACATTAGAAGCTTCAATTTCAATGGATTCTAAAATTGATAAAAATGAAGTTAACAAAATATCAATTTCAACTACCAATTTAAATGATGAATTTGTGCCAACTGCTGGTACACTTAAAATTTTCAAATTAAAAGCACCTTTAAAACCACTGCGTAAAAGACCTTGGGAATCACCAGATTATCAATTAATTAATGAACAATATTTTAGAAGTTTATTTCCTCATGAACCTTATACTAATAATGAAACAGACGAAAATAATTGGGAAAAAGGTGCGCTAGTTTTTGAAACAAATTTTGATACAAATAATTCAAAAGAAATAGAATTAAACACCAATAAAAACTGGATTTCAGGAAATTATATTGTTATTGTAGATTGTAAAGATAAATTTAATCAAGTTGTTCACGATGAAAACCGTTTCTCAATTTTCAGTCTAAAAGAACACGAAGTTGCCGATGCTAAATTATTTTTTATCAATAAAAATAAAACAAATTACCAACCTCATGAATTGGTTGAATTACAATTAGGTTCTGCTTCAAAAAATGCAACAATAACTGTTTCTGTTGAAAAAAATCACAACATAATTTCCACACATTTAGTTCATTTAAATAATGAAACCAAAACGCTAAAAATTCCGGTTGAAAAAGAAGATGTTGGAGGCTTTGCCATTAACTATCATTTTGTAAATTATAATAGTTTTGAAAACGGACAGCTAACTATTGATGTTCCTCAAATCGAAAATAATATCACTATTGAAACCCTCACTTTTAGAGATAAATTACAACCAGGAGAAAATCAGACTTGGAGTTTTAAAGTTGTAAATGATAAAAACAATAAAGTTGCTGCTGAATTATTAGCCAGTATGTACGATGCTTCTTTGGATGAATTTTTAACGCATAGCTGGAATTTTAATCCAATTTCATACAGCAGTTATTACTCAAGCACCTACACCAATGCTCGAAATAGTTTTGGGACTCTAAATTTTAGAGTTCAAAATATTGGGAATTCATACTTCAATTTCCCAAATCAACAATTTGACACTTTTAATTGGTTCGGATTTTCTTTTAATAATAATTCCAATATTAGAATTAGAGGAATGAGTTCTATAAAAATGTCACAAAGAAAAATTGATTCTGATATAGAAGAAGAAGTAATGCAAGATGTTCCTTTTGCAATAATGGAAAATGATAATAGTTTAGAAGAAGTTGTGGTAACTGGAATAGCAACTTCAAACGAACCTGAAAAACCTTTAATTGAAAATAATCTAAATTTTTCTTCAGTTAAGATCCGTAAAAACTTTAATGAAACCGCCTTTTTCTTTCCGCATTTAACAACCGACAAAGATGGAAATGTAAGTTTTAATTTTACAGTTCCTGAAGCTTTAACACGTTGGAAATTGCAATTATTGGCACATACTAAAGATGCTACAAAAGCCACAAAAACCTTAACAACAGTAACTCAAAAGGATTTGATGGTATTACCAAATCCACCTCGATTTTTACGTGAAGGTGATAAAATTGTGTTTTCAAGTAAAATCTCAAATTTATCTGATAAATTCCTAAACGGTACTGCTATTTTAGAGTTAACCGATGCTATTTCTGGTAAAGACATTAATAATTTATTGGGAAATGCCATAAAAATAAAACCTTTTGAAATTGACGCTAAAGGCAATACAAATGTAAGTTGGGAATTATCAATCCCAGATGGTATACAAGCTATACAATACAAAGTAATTGCAAAAGCTGGTGAGTTTAGTGATGGCGAACAAAATGTGCTACCTGTTTTATCTAACAGAATGCTAGTTACAGAAACATTGCCAATGTGGGTTAGAAGTAATCAAACGAAAACATTTAGTTTAGATAAACTTAAAAACACAACCTCTAAAACACTTAAAAATCATAAATTAACGTTGGAAGTAACTTCAAATCCAGCTTGGTACGCGGTGCAAAGCTTACCATATTTAATGGAATATCCATATGAATGTTCCGAGCAAACTTTTTCTCGTTTATATGCTAATTCCTTGGCTAGTCATATTTTAGAATCCAATCCTCGCATAAAAGAAGTATTTAATCAATGGCAAAATAGTGATGCGTTAATTTCTAATTTAGAAAAGAATGAAGATTTAAAATCTATAATTCTTCAAGAAACTCCTTGGGTACGCGATGCACAAAGTGAAACTGAACAAAAGAAACGCATTGCCTTATTATTCGATTTAAATAAACTAAGCAACGAGCAGCAAATTGCTATAAATCAATTGAAAGAAATGCAATTTAACAACGGAGGTTTTCCATGGTTTAAAGGAAATAATTACCCTAATCGTTATATTACACAGCATATTGCTACTGGTTTTGGGCATCTTCAAAAATTAGGTCTCACATTTAACAAGGTTGAAAAATCTGATAAATCAGTTGAAAATATCATTTCAAAAGCTGTCAATTTTTTAGATGAAGAAGTTTTAGATGATTACAACAAACTTTTGAAACAAGCTAAAAAAATAAGAGATCTCGCTAAAACTAAGGAGCAAGGCATCAAAGCCGAAAAAGCATATTTAGAAAAAAATAATATTAGCTATACACAGCTTCATTATTTATATATGCGTAGTTTTTATAGCGCTATTGAACTTCCAAAAAATATTGAACCTGCATATAATTATTATAAAAATCAAGGAGCAACATATTGGAACGATTTTAACCTTTACGGAAAAGGTTTAAATGCCTTAGTACAACATAGAAGTGGAAATAATAAAACCACTTCTAAAATTTTAAATTCTTTAAAAGAAAATAGTATTACTAGTGATGAATTAGGAATGTATTGGAAAGAAAATACTGCAAGTTGGCATTGGAATCAGGCACCTATTGAAACGCAAGCACTATTGATTGAAGTTTTTTCTGAAATTGAAAACGACATTTCAACTGTTGATGAATTAAAAGTTTGGTTGTTAAAAAATAAACAAACTAACCGCTGGGGAACAACAAAATCAACCACCGAAGCTGTTTATGCATTATTATTACAAGGCAGTGATTGGCTTTCTGTAAATGAATCTGTTGAAGTTATAGTAGGAAATCAAAAAATAGAACCTTCAAAATTAGAAAATGTAAAAGTTGAAGCCGGCACAGGATATTTTAAAACTTCGTGGAATGGTAGTGAAATTACTCCATCAATGGGGAATGTTACCATTTCTAAAAAGGATAATGGCATAGCTTGGGGTGGATTGTACTGGCAATATTTTGAAGATTTAGATAAAATTACCTCAGCAGAGACTCCTTTAAAACTGAATAAAAAAATATTTTTAAAAACAAATTCAAACACAGGTAAATTGCTAACGGAAATTAATGAAGAAACTAATTTAAAATTGGGTGATTTAATTACAGTACGAATTGAATTAAAAGTAGATAGGTCTATGGAATTTGTACATATGAAAGATATGCGAGCAAGTGGTTTGGAACCTATAAATGTACTTTCACAATACAAATGGCAAGATGGTTTGGGCTATTATGAAAGCACTAAAGATGCCTCAACCAATTTCTTTTTTGACAATTTACCAAAAGGAGTTTTTGTGTTCGAGTATGATTTACGTGTAAATAATGCAGGTAATTTTAGCAATGGAATTACTACCATTCAAAGTATGTATGCTCCAGAATTTAGCAGTCATAGTGAAGGTGTAAGGATAGAAATTACAAATTAAGAATTACGAATTTAGATTTCGTTTAAGATTTAACTTTACCTTTGCAAAAAAAATAATTTACAATGAATTTAAATTTAATTCCTAAAATAAAACATACAGATAGTAACAATTTCTTTTTATTAGCTGGTCCTTGTGCAATTGAAGGCGAAGAAATGGCTTTACGTATTGCTGAACATATTTTAAAAGTTACGGATAAACTTCAAATTCCATTTATTTTTAAAGGAAGTTTTAAAAAAGCAAATAGAAGTAGAATTGATAGTTTTACAGGAATTGGAGATGAAAAGGCATTAAAAATATTACGAAAAGTTTCTGAAACTTTCAACGTTCCAACAGTAACAGATATTCATACAAATGAAGATGCGGCAATGGCTGCTGAATATGTTGATGTGTTACAAATTCCTGCTTTTTTAGTTCGTCAAACAGATTTAGTTGTTGCTGCAGCAAATACAGGAAAAGTTGTGAATTTAAAAAAAGGACAATTTATGAGTCCGAGTGCAATGAAACACGCCGTTCAAAAAGTTAAAGATTGTAATAACGACAAAGTTTGGATTACAGATAGAGGAACAATGTTTGGTTACCAAGATATGATAGTTGATTTTAGAGGAATTCCTGAAATGCAACAATATGCTCCAGTGATTTTAGACGTAACACATTCACTTCAACAACCAAATCAAAGTAGTGGTGTTACTGGCGGAAGACCTGATATGATTGAAACTATCGCACGAGCCGGTGTTGTAAATAATGTTGATGGTTTATTTTTAGAAACGCATTTTGACCCTTCAAATGCAAAAAGCGATGGAGCTAACATGTTAGATTTAAAATATTTAGAAGGTTTATTAAGTAATTTAGTTGCTATAAGAAAAACAATAAACTCGTTTTAAATTAGCTGCTTTTATATATTGCATAAAAAAACTCCAAGAATTTAAATCCTTGGAGTTTTTTTATACTTCAAACTAAAATTTATCCACATTTAGAATGACCACAACTTTTACATTTTAAACATCCTTCTTCATAAATAAGTCCTTCAGGATCTCCACATTCTGGACATTTTTTATCTGCAGCTTTTGTACCATCTGCAACAAATTGTTTTAATGTACGAACAATACCATTTTTCCAAGTATTAATATTTTCATCGTACATATTTAAATTGTTAATTAAATCTACTACATATGCAATTGGCATTCCATGACGTAATACTCCTGAAATTAATTTAGCATAATTCCAATATTCTTTATCAAAAGTTCTAGACAGCCCTTCCAAAGTTACTTTATAGCCTTGTTTATCTAAAAATTGGAAATCGTAACGCGATTTTCCTTCCTCATCTCTATTTTTAATTACCCAACCGTGTTCTAACCAAACTGGAAGAATAAATGCATCTTCAATTTTTCCTGTAAAAACTTCATAGGGTCTATTGTTAATTAAACCAACTACTGCTACCCATTTGTCATAATCATTTTGGAAACGAACAACTTTAGCTTCAATTGATTTAGGGCGTTTTGGGAAAATTGTTTCTGCAAAACAATCATCATTCTTCTTCTCCTTTTTGTTATCATTTGAAACTAAAATTCCACTTCTAGATCCATCTCTATAAACTGTAATACCTTTTAAACCTTTTTTCCAAGATTCAATATAAATATCACCTACTAATTCAACCGGAACATCCGAAGCTAAATTAATTGTAGAACTTATTGAATGTGTGGTATATTTTTGAACCAATGCTTGCATTTCCACACGCTTTTTCCAATTAATCTCTGGGGCTGTTGCACCTGCGTATGGACTATCTTTTATGTCTGTTTTACCTGTCACTTCCATCCATTGTTTTAACTTTGGATGATATACTTCAAATTCTTCAAAAGCATCACCCATATCATCAACATAAGCAATTTTCGCATTTGGATCGTCTTGATTTACTTTTCTTCTTCTTTTATAAGACAATAAGAAAACTGGTTCAATACCTGAAGATGTTTGGGCCAACATACTTAAACTTCCTGTTGGTGCGACAGTACTAACAGAAATATTTCTACGTCCATACTTCATCATTCGTTTATAAATAGTAGGAAATTCCTTTTCAACCATATGAACAAATTCAGAATAGTTCTCTATTTCAGGGTTAAATACTTCAAATTTCCCACGAGTTATTGCCATATCAATACTACTGTCAAACTCGCCTTTAAATTTAGTTTTCATTATTTCATCAACAACTGAAATAGCCTCATCCGTATCAAACTTTTTACCTAATGCTGCCATAGCATCAGCTAATGCAGTAAAACCTAAACCTGTTCTTCTTCCCTTTTTACCTGTTTTATATAATAATTTCCACGTGTCAATTTCAACCTGCTTAATATCCGTAGGTTCTTTATCGTGCATTATTTTATTGAAAATTTTATCAACTGCTTCTAACTCTAAATCAACTAAATCATCCATTAATCGTTGAGATTCATAAACAACTTCATAGAATTTTTTATGGTTGAACGTAGCTTCTTCAGTAAAAGGTTTTTCAACAAAACTATATAAGTTAATTGCAATTAAACGGCAACTATCTCCACCTTGCATTGCTATCTCTGAACAAGGATTCGTAGAATCGTTTTTAAATCCAGGATATATAGATGATGTTGAATAATAATGTTGGCGATCCCAAAATATCAACCCTGGTTCAGCAGTATTGTGAGCACATTTTATAATAGTATCCCACAATGTTTTTGCTTTAATTACTTTAGTATAACTAGGTTTTTCACTGTCTATTGGCCAACGCAACGTAAAATCATCATCATTTACAACAGCCATCATAAATTCGTCAGATAAACGAAGAGAAATATTAGCTCCTGTAATTTTTGTTAAATCTTGTTTAATTGTGATAAAGTCTTCAATATCTGGATGCGCAATATCCATGGTAAGCATTAATGCTCCTCTTCTTCCATTTTGAGCTACTTCTCTTGTAGTATTTGAAAAACGCTCCATAAATGAAACAGCTCCGGTAGTACTTCCAGCAGAGTTTGATACCTGCGCTCCATTTGGTCTTAAATTAGATAAATCTACACCAACGCCACAACGTCTTTTAAATAGTTGCGCCAATTGCTGATCTGTATGAAAAATTCCACCATACGAATCTAATACCGGAGGAACCACAACACAATTTGATAAGGATGCAATCACATTTTTATTTCCTAAAGAAGACATAACACTTCCTTGTGGAATGGTATATTTAAAATCTTTAAACAACTCATAAATGGCATCTTCTGTCAAAAAACTACGCTTCTTTCCGTAAGCTGAAAGTCCTTCAACACTTTTTTCTTTACCTAAATATTTTTTTTCAATACGTGCAAATTCAGTTGCCATTCTAAAATGCATATCATTTGGCGTAGATTCGAAAAATTCACCTTCTTTATTTTTCATTGCATACTTATTAATCCAAGTAGTTGCTGCAAGCTCATCTCCCTTGAAATATTCTAAAGCACTCTTTAACACCTCTTTATGTGTGTATATTTTCGGAAAGACTAATTGTTCGGACATATTTAAGTAAGTTTATTTGGTTCGTTATTTTAGATTTTAAAACTATAAAATATTTAAACCCAATTTGTCTTTTACTTCAATTAGTTAATAACATTCTATTGTTGAAAAGTTGTTTTTTTCGTCTTCATTTTTTTTGTAAATTTCAGCTAGATTAATTAAATAAAAAAATTGAATACTAAAATTCACAATTTATCTTTACAAGGCATTTCCGGAATTTTGTTTGGAATAATTTCGATTTTATTTATTGCATTAATTAATGAATTAATAAATCAATACACGTCTTCAAGTGGAGTTACATCAGTATTACCAATTTCTATTTTTGAAATTTTAATTTTAGCAAGTGTAATTTTGTTTGTGTTAATTGCTTATTTTCTTATTGTTTTTACAAATAAACGAAGAAGAAAAAAGACTAATTTAAAAGGGTGGGAATCTAATGCTAAAAAAATTAGATTAATATTTTTTATTCAATTTATTATTCTGATTTCGGTTTCTTATGTGTGTATTGAATTAGGAATGTTAAAATTAATTATACCTTTAATACTTTTACTTTACGGTATATGCTGTATAATTTCAAATCATTACACAAATGGTTTTTCAAAAATATTAGGGTTCTTTTTTGCTTTACAAAGTATGTTGGCTATGTTTTTTCCTGAAGTACAGTTTTTACTGCTAAGTGTAGCTTTTGGTGGTTTTCATATAATTTACGCCATTCTAAGTAGGAAAAATTTAGTTTAAACTCTTAATTTTCGAACCATATCTTCCAACCCATTTAGCTGAATTTCATAGGCTAAGTGTAACATTTCACCAAATTTTCCAGCAGGAAACCCTTTATTCCTATACCAAACAATATAATGTTCAGGCAAATCAATTAAATATTTTCCTTTATACTTTCCATAAGGCATTCTGCTATTTGCCAACTTCATTAAAATTTCATGCTGACTATTCTTTTCCATCAACATAATTCTGTAAATACTTAAATCTTCTTTTTAATTTTCCTTTTCCTGTAACTCTTGCCCTTCTCAAAATATCATCTTCATCATTATTAAAAAGTGAAGGAATTACATGTTCTGCAAAACTGTTACTAAATCCTTCAGATGCATCTTTAGGTAATTCACAAGGTAAATTATCTACTGCCATAACAGCAATTGCATTTTCATTTTTATAATCAACTTCCTTACCTGTTTGAGGATCGAAACCATAAACAGGATTTTTAATTGTAGATGGTCTAACTGTTGAAGCTATTGGTCCAAAGTCACAACTAATATCTGCAATAACTTTAA
Organism: uncultured Lutibacter sp.; assembly: GCF_937891065.1. Lineage (GTDB taxonomy): Bacteria > Bacteroidota > Bacteroidia > Flavobacteriales > Flavobacteriaceae > Lutibacter. The sequence continues at coordinate 26,930 of NZ_CALAEQ010000078.1, forward strand.
TATTAAACTCTTCAGATTTAATATCCTCAGCCGAAATAATTTTTGGAGCTCCATCACCGTAAAAATGCCCTGCAATATATAAATCTGCCACTTTGGCAAACCTCATAAAGTTACTTTCATAAGCGCCTGGATGTTCAAAGAAATCATATATACTTTTTACAAAGCCATCTTTTCTTTTATTATAATCCAATGAATCAATATTTACATACACTGGTTCATCATATGAAGTGTTCAAAAACTCAGTAATATTAACTTCTTTTAATTCCATTCCATCAAGTATTTCTTTGGCTCCTCTTCCCACTCTTCCAAAACCCGATAATACAATTTTAATATTTGGCAATTTCACTTTTTTCAATTCATCTATTAAATGTTGCTGACTGGTTAACTCTTCAGCTTTAGGTAAATTAAAACAATTAAACTTCAATCCATAAGCTCTAAAACCATTGTAAGCACCAACTATTCCCGCATATCTACCAAAAGCAACAAGTCTAACTCCTTTTTTATTGGTTATTACTTCGTGGTCATAAAGTTTAATATTATTTTCTAAAACAGCTCTTAATAAATTCCTATTATAAGGCTGCTTTTTAATAGTATGAGAAAAGAAAAAGTACTCCTTATTTGGAATAAGAAATTCAATAGGAACTTCTTTTACACCTAATAACACATCACAATCTGAAACATCACTAACTACTTCAATCCCCTCTTTTCTGTATTCATCATCCTTAAAAACTCGAATATTTGAACTTTCAACTTTAATTTGAAGTTGAGGATAATCTTTCAATATTTGCTTGCATTTCTTCGGGGTTAAAACAACTCTTTTATCAACTGGACTCTTTCGCTCTCTAATAATTCCTATCTTCATAAAATAACTGGTATAAATTTTGCTCTAATATATTAGGAATTAAAAGAACTCACAAATAAACTATGTGACATATTTTGTTTAAATTTGCTTTCTTTTAAAAGAAGAAGATCTTTGAAAATTTGGGGACGATTGGTTTTGACTGCAAGATCAATTAACATATAAGCATGTCGAGTAATGAAATAGCACTCGTAAATCTCAATTTCAACATTTTAAACGGCGAAGATAACTACGCTTTAGCTGCTTAATCCGAATTATAGTAGGATGAGCCTCGGCACACTAGGTGTGCAAGCTGAATGTCTCTTGAAAGCCTTGGTTAGCGGCGGTCAGAATAGAGGCATCGTAAAAGTTAACATAGATTTGCTAGTGTTTCGATAGCATTTTGAAACTAAAGAAACTAAGCTTAAGGTAAATTGTTTTCGGTTAGCTTTAAGACTAAAATTAAAAGAAAACTAAGCATGTAGAAAGTATTTTGGTTGCTTGTTTGGACCCGGGTTCGATTCCCGGCGTCTCCACTATTAAATTTTAATTCAAAAAGCCCGTGTAAATCTATGTTTACACGGGCTTTTTAATTATAATATTTGTTGTTAAATTCTTAGTTTATTTATATGAACTAAGCAAAATTATACAAAGGCTTTAATACCTGGTATTAAACCAATGGCAGCCATTGCTAAAGTTGTTAAAATAAACGTGACTACTGGCAAAACAGTTCTGTATTTAAGTTTTAAACTTTTAGCTCTTTCTACATCCCCTAACAATCCTGTATTATCAGCAACCATTGCCAAAGACCAGCCAAAAACAGGATTTACAAAAATAGCCGCCATAATACATAAAGTAGCGCTTTGAGCATTTCTTGAATTTTTTACCATTTGTAACCCTGCTTCAATTAAAGGTAAAAACACTCCTACAATAAGAGCTACTCGAAGAACAGGTGCCCATAAAGCAACATCCATTGGTAATCCAAGTATTGCGATTAATATCCAAGAAATACCTCCTAAAATTGCTCCTGCTGCGATAGGTCTTTTTGCAATACCCGCAGGAATCATATATGTACCTGCTGATGATGCAAGATTACCACCTCCTAAAATACTTCCAAATATTTGTCTTAAAGCCGAAATTACCATAGTATCATCAACATCCATCAACACTTTTTTAGATTTTGTAGGGTAATTTGCTTCTTGAAATACTCTATGTCCTAAAAAATCAGGTGGCCACATAGCAATAGCCAAAACTGCAAATGGAATAACTGCAATAAAGTGACTATATTCAGGTAAACCTAGCATCCAACCACTGTTTTCACCCCACCAATATGCTGGATTAAGATTTGGGATTCCCGGTTCTGTAACAAATTTAAAAGGCGCTCCTAGTATTAATGCAGTAATTATTGCCAAAAACGAACAAAGCGGTATAGCTAACCAACGTTTACCATATTTTTCTAATATTGTATATGAGATTATGGTAACTAAAATGATTGCTAAAAATGCGATAGGCATTTCAATTTGATCAGCCCAACCTTTAAGTGCCGTTAATTGTCCCATAATTCCCATTACACCAACTACAATTAAAAGACCTCCTCTAACTCCAGGTCCAGTCATTTCAAGCAATTTCGTACCTCCTTTTACTCCACCTAGAATCAATCCTAATAATCCTACCATTAAACCAAAGGCAAGTGGATGTCCTCCTGCTACTACAACTAAAGGTATTAATGGTATCATTGGACCGTGACAACCAGCTACGTTTGCCGTTGGTAACAAGAGCCCTGAGAATATAATTACAAAAATACCTCCAATGATCATTTCAAAACGAACGTTTTCAGTCACAAAGCTATCTTCTAATCCAAAACCTGAAGCAAAAGCAGCTACAATTGCTGCTGTCATAACAATCTTTCCAATTAAAACAGCCATTGCAACAACGGTGTCTTCTATTTCAAAATTAAAATCACGACCTGGAAGGTTAAGTTTCCATCTTTTTGGTGCCATGATTTGTAACTCATGTTTTAAATACTCGTCTCTAGATGCGAATTCTTTAGCAGGTCTATGTAAATCCTTGTATGATTTACCTTTATTTGTTTCATTTTTTGTCATGCTATAAAAATCTATTAATTGTTAATATAAATTATGATTAATTTAGTTTGCAAAATATGAGTGAAATTGTTTTTAAATATGCTAAAAAAGCAACAAAAAACCTCACACTTTCAAGTGTCAAAAATAGTTTTTAAGAAGTTTATAAAATATGACATAATTCACCTTTTTTTTAATATTAATTTACGAATGCAACTTTAGTTACTTTACAGAAAAATTAACATTAACACATGGATCGCAAATGTAAAGGGGCTAATCATTAAATACACTATTATCAATGAGATAACCCCCTGAATAAATGTGATTTTTCAAATTAAAAATTTAATTAGAATGATTTTTAGTTAAAAAAGATTATTGTAGTTAATATATATTAAATTGATGATTACAATAAATTCATACTAAATAAAGAATGAAGTTGCTGTAATTTCCTCCTTTACCATCATAGGAATCTGATTTTCATCTATAATTCCTTTTAAAGCACATCCGTTTAAATAATTTTGTAAATATTTTGAAGTAGTTTTTCAAAAATTTAATATTCTTAGGAACCAGCTCTGATAAGTGTCTTACACTATTTTAATTATAAGTAATCAGATGATTAATTTATATTACAAATTATGACTCTTGGAAAATTAATTAGGATTCTAAATAAACACAACATAAAACTAAAAATGAACAATCAAAAGCATCATTATATACTCTCAATTGTTCATTTTAAATCTTTTTCATAGCTAAATAATATATATTTAGACAATACTCTTTAGAAAAGAATAAAAATAATTATAGCACTAAAACCGAATTTTCTTCAGCATCAATACCGTTATTCACATACTTATCAGCTTTCTCATCATTTATCCACTTTTCACCATCTAATAAATACTTAAATTGGTATTCTTTTTCACTAGGTAAATCAATAATAACTTTGAAAGAACCATCTTTCAATTTTTTCATATTAACAGGTTCTGCAGTATTCCAATTATTAAACTCACCTAATAATTCAACTTTACTTGCACCAGCAGCAATTTCTTTGTTCATTAAAAAAGTAACTTTACAAACTGGTTTACTTTTTAAATATTGCTTTTTTAAACTCATAATATTAATTTTAAAATTATACTACAAATTTAATTTAGATTTTATTCAAATTATACAACTCTTTTTTCTTATTTATATTCTAAATTAACCTACAGTATCATATAATAGATTCCTCGGTTAAAATTATACATTAATATATGTTCATAAATTTCAAAAAATTAAATATCTTTATATAATAAAAAAGATTCCAATTAACGTCAATAATTTTAACTTATATGGATCAAAATTTTAAAGTAAAAGTAAATGACTCTTTTAATTATGATTTAAAAAGTTCTGATATTAGTAAATTAGATGTTTTAAAATTATCAAAGTCAAAATTCCACGTTATAAACGACTATAAATCTTTCGAAATTAAAATAGAAAAAACTGATTTTCTAAAAAAAGAATATACTATTCAAGTTAATTCTAATTACTATACCGTTAAAATAGCCAATAAATTAGACCTACTCATTAAAGAAATGGGGTTTTCAGTAGGGTCAACTAAAAAAGTAAATGATATTAAGGCTCCAATGCCAGGTCTTATTTTAACTATAAACGTGAAAGAAAAGCAAGAAGTAAAAGAAGGAGAAATATTATTAATTCTTGAAGCTATGAAAATGGAAAACACAATTGTATCTCCAAAAGATGGTATCATTAAATCCATACATATTAAAAGTGGAGGAACTGTTGAAAAAGGAGAACTTATGATTGAATTTGAATAAGACTACGCTACTACTCTAATCAATTTTAAAAATTTCTAAAAACTTTAAACTGCATTTAAATGAAAAAAATATTAATCGCTAACAGAGGTGAGATCGCAATTAGAGTTATGAAAACTGCTCAAAAAATGGGTATTAAAACAGTCGCTGTATATTCAGAAGCCGATAGAAATGCGCCTCACGTTAGATTTGCTGATGAAGCTGTTTGTATAGGTGAAGCACCATCAAACAAATCATACCTTTTAGGAGATAAAATTATTAAAGAAGCTAAAAAACTAAACGTAGATGGTATTCATCCTGGTTATGGTTTTCTAAGTGAAAATGCCAAATTTGCAGAGTTGTGCGAAAAAAATGACATTATATTTATTGGTCCAAAATCAAAATCTATTAGAATGATGGGCGATAAATTAGCAGCGAAAGAAGCTGTTAAAGATTATAACATTCCAATGGTTCCAGGTGTTGATAGAGCAGTGACAAACCCAAAAGAAGCCTCAGAAATAGCAAGAAGAATTGGATTTCCAATCTTAATAAAAGCTTCTGCAGGAGGTGGTGGTAAAGGAATGCGTATTGTAGAAAAAGAACAAGATGTTGAAGAACAAATGGCCAGAGCAATTAGCGAAGCTACTTCAGCATTTGGTGATGGTTCCGTTTTTGTTGAAAAATATATTACTTCACCTCGTCATATTGAAATTCAAATTTTGGCTGATAGTCACGGAAATGTATTACATTTCTTTGAAAGAGAATGTAGTGTACAACGCCGCCACCAAAAAGTTGTAGAAGAAGCTCCTTCATCTATTTTAACACCTGAATTAAGAGAAAATATGGGACAAGCAGCCATAAAAGTTGCAAAATCATGTGATTATTTAGGTGCAGGAACCGTTGAATTTTTAGTAGATTGTAACTTAAATTTCTATTTCCTAGAGATGAATACACGTTTGCAAGTTGAACATCCTGTAACGGAATTAATTTCTGGTGTCGATTTGGTTGAACTCCAAATTAAAATTGCACGAGGAGAAGCAATAATGCTAAAACAAGAAGATTTAAAAATTAATGGTCATGCATTAGAATTAAGAGTATATGCTGAAGACCCAATGAATAATTTTTTACCTAGTGTTGGAAATTTAAGTACCTATAAAATTCCAGTTGGAGATGGTATAAGAGTTGATGATGGTTTTGAAGAAGGAATGGATATTCCAATTTATTACGATCCTATGTTATCAAAATTAATTACTTATGGAAAAACTAGAGATGAAGCTATTCAATTAATGATAAAAGCAATTGATAACTATAAAATTGAAGGTGTTAAAACAACCTTACCATTTGGTAAATTTGTATGCCAACACGAAGCATTTACCTCCGGAAATTTTGATACTCATTTTGTAAAAAACTATTACACACCTGAAAAACTACAAGCTGGCTTAAACGAAGAAGCTGAAATAGCAGCTTTAGTAGCATTAAAATTATATTTCGAAGATCAAAAAATTGTAAGAATTCCTCTTAACTAACAAATTATAAAATTCAATAGTATGGATTCTAAAATTGAAAAATTAAATAAAAGAATTGCATTATCACTTTTAGGTGGCGGAGATGAACGAATTAAAAAACAGCATGCTAAGAAAAAATTAACCGCAAGAGAACGTATAGACTATTTATTAGATGAAAGTTCATTTGAAGAAATGGGCGCTTTAGTAACTCATAGAACCACCGATTTCGAAATGGAAAATGAAATCTATTTTGGCGATGGTGTTGTAACTGGTTACGGAACTATTGACAGAAGATTAGTTTATGTTTTCGCACAAGATTTTACTGTTTTTGGAGGCTCTTTATCAGAAACAAACGCCGAAAAAATTTGCAAAATAATGGATCAAGCTATAAAAGTTGGCGCGCCATTAATTGGTTTAAATGATTCTGGTGGAGCAAGAATTCAAGAAGGTGTTAGATCTCTTGGTGGGTATGCTGATATTTTTTACAGAAATGTACAAGCTTCAGGTGTAGTTCCTCAACTTTCAGCAATTATGGGTCCTTGTGCTGGTGGTGCTGTCTATTCTCCTGCAATGACCGATTTCACCTTTATGGTTGAAGATACTAGTTATATGTTTGTTACCGGACCAAATGTTGTAAAAACTGTTACCAATGAAGAGGTTACCGCTGAAGAATTAGGTGGTGCCAGTACACATTCAACAAAATCAGGTGTTACTCATATTACATCTGCAAATGATATTCAATGCTTAGAAGATGTTAAAACATTATTAAGTTATATTCCTCAAAACAATAAAGAAACTACTAAAAAACTACCTTATATTTTAGGTGATGAATTAAGATTAAATCTTGAAACTATCATCCCAGAAAACCCTACTAAGCCTTATGACATGCATGAGGTTATTAAAGGTATTATTGATGAAAATTCATTCTTTGAAATTCATAAAGATTTTGCTGGAAACATACTAGTAGGTTTTGCTCGTTTAGCTGGTAGAAGTATTGGAATAGTTGCTAACCAACCAATGAATTTAGCTGGCTGTTTAGATGTAAAAAGCTCTGTAAAAGGAGCTCGTTTTACACGTTTTTGTGATTCTTTTAATATTCCATTATTAGTATTGGTTGATGTACCAGGTTTTTTACCTGGAACAGATCAAGAATGGAATGCAATTATAACTAACGGTGCCAAATTATTGTATGCATTTAGCGAAGCTACAGTTCCACGTATTACAGTTATTACTCGTAAAGCCTACGGAGGCGCCTATGATGTCATGAATTCTAAACATATCGGAGCTGATATGAATTTTGCTTGGCCAACTGCTGAAATTGCTGTGATGGGTGCAAAAGGAGCTGCCGAAATAATTTTTAAAAATGAAATTAAATTGGCTGAAAACCCAGAAGAAAAGCTAATAGAAAAAGAAACTGAGTATGCTTTTAAATTTACAGACCCTTATGGTGCAGCTAGCCGTGGTTTTATTGATGAAGTAATTTACCCTAAATACACAAGAAGAAAATTAATAAAAGCATTTCAAATGTTGGAAGGAAAAGAACTAAATTTACCCAAAAAGAAGCATGGGAATATTCCTTTGTAATTTATCTATTCAAGAACAAAAGGCTAAAATTTATTTATAAAATTTAGCCTTTTTACAATTTCACTTTTAAAATCATCAATTCACTACTATTAATAAACCTTTAATCATTATTTAACCCACAGCATTTCTTGAATTTTATACCACTTTTACAAGGACAAGGGTCGTTTCTGCCAATTCTAATATTATTTTTTTTCATATTTTTAGACAACATATCTTGATTGAATATTTGCTCTAGTAAACCATATAAATCAGGATGTTTTCTGGCAAGTAATTTCGGGCGTTCAAAAAAATACTCACTAGCTACAGAAAAAAATTCTGCTTTATTAGTTCCTCCGTATGGGTTAATATCTGATTGCTTTTCATAAATCTCATCAATCTTTTTATTGATAAGATCTAACCAAGGAATTACATATTGCTTTTCTAATAAAAGTGTAGGAATACCATCAATATACCCATCACTTTTATCAATTAAATGAACAAATTCATGAATAGCTGTATTCTTTTTATCCAATTCATTTTCAAACCCATGTCTCAATGCTTGTTTTGATAGCACCATTATACCATCCATATAACCACTTCCTACCATTCCCATAATATTTCTAGCAGAACCTTCAGTTTCAAATTTTGTATTAAACATTGCAGGATATAATAAAACTTCTTGAATATTCATATATTTCCAATTATCAAACTCGAAAATTGGGATTACTGCACTGGATGCTACAAGCAACTTATCTGTTATATCAATACTAACTTCTATTCCCGTAATTCTACAATTCAAAAGAAATTCTTGAACTTTATATTCAAATCTTCTTTTCTCGTCTTCAACTAATGAGTTATAAAATACTATATTTTTTGTAAGAATTAATCTCCAATCCTCATTAAATACGGTTTTCGGTACAATCCATTCTAACTTTTTTTTATTATTTTCTCTAAACAAAAAAAAAGCAATTAAAACTACAGAAGCTACACTTAAAACAAAAACCATATACTAATTATAAAACTTAAGGCAAGATAAAAAATAAATAGACAAATGAATACACTTTATACCAAGTCCAACAATTAAACAAAAAACTCTCGAAAAATTTTCAAGAGTTTTTTGTAAGAATCTATTTTTTTAACGTCCAATTATTAAAGAGTTTATAATTATAATAAAAATATCCCTTTTATTAATAATGTTCTTTTGATTAGGTAACTCTTTTTGGAAAAGTCAATATTTTTAATATTGGCTTTTTTTATAGTATTTCTGCTGAAAGACCTTTAGATAATAACATGGTACAACGAGGTTTTAAATCGTTATACTCACCAGTTTTAACAGTGCATTTACCTTTGTAATGCACTAAAATAGCACATTGCTCAGCTTGCTCTAATGTATGTTCACAAATATCTATTAATGAATCAATTACATGGTCAAAAGTATTTACATCATCATTAAATAAAACAATCTCATTCAGATTGGTTTCTTTTTCCAATACATCAACTTCTTCTTGTATTTTTTTCTTTGTACTCATGCGGCTAAAATAGTAATTATTTTATATACTTCAAAGATACCCAGTTATTTCGCTCAATTACTTTATCTAAAATTAAACCAAATTTTGAAACTTCAGCATCAATTATTGGAATATCTTCTTGGTAAAATCCGCTAAATAAAATAACACCTTTATCATTCAAACAATTCATATATGATACCATATCATTTAATAAAATATTTCTGTTGATATTAGCTATTATAACATCATATTTTTTATTTATTAAAAGTGAAGCGTCACCTTCAAAAACTGAAATATGCTTGCAATTATTTCGTTCTACATTTTCTAAAGAATTTTCGTAACACCAAGTATCAATATCTATTGCATCAATTGGTTGCGCTCCTTTCATTTCAGCAAAAATGGCTAAAATTCCAGTTCCGCAGCCCATATCTAATGTTTTCTTATTGGTTAAATCTAACGTTAACAAATGTTGAACCATCATATGTGTAGTTTCATGATGACCTGTACCAAAACTCATTTTTGGTTCAATAACAATATCATATTTTAAATTTGGATTCTCGTGAAAAGGAGCTCTAATACTCACTAAATTATCAACTTCAATTTGGTTAAAGTTTTTTTCCCATTCACTATTCCAATTAATTTTCTCAATTACTTCTTCTTCAAAAGTAATTTCAAACTCATCAGAATTTAAAATTTGAATGTTATTTAAAATTTCAACATTCCAATCATTTTCTTGAATGTAGGCGCTTACTCCATCTTCATTTTCTACAAAACTTTCAAAACCTTCTTCACTTAATTGAGCAATTAAAATTTCAGTTGCTGGTTCTTTTGGTGATACTTTAAAAATATATCCAATATAATTTATCATACGTATAATTTATTACAAAATGCAAAAATACGGTTTCCTTTCAAAATGAAAGAAAACCGTATCTATATTTTAAACTATTTTTAAAAGTTTGCTTAAAACGAATTCACTAACGCTATAAAATCATCAGCATTTAAAGCTGCACCACCAATTAAACCACCATCTACATCTTCTTTAGAAAATATTTCTTTAGCGTTTGAAGGTTTTACACTTCCACCGTATAAAATAGAAACATTATCTGCTACTTCTTGATTGTATTTGTCTGCAACAATTTTACGAATAAATGCATGCATTTCCTGAGCTTGTTCTGGTGAAGCAGTTTCTCCAGTACCAATTGCCCAAACTGGTTCATAAGCTAAGATAATAGAATCCCAAGCTGATGCTTCTAAATGAAATAATCCATTTTTAATTTGACTTTCAACAACGCTAAAATGTTTTTCTGATTTTCTATCTTCTAAAACTTCTCCAAAGCAGAAAATAACTTCTAATTTATTTTCTAACGCTGCATTTACTTTTTCAGCTAAAATAGCATCTGTTTCACCAAAATATTCGCGTCTTTCAGAATGTCCTAAAACAACAATTTTTACACCTACAGATTTTAACATTTCTGCCGAAATTTCACCTGTGAAAGCTCCATTTTTTGCTTGATGCATATTTTGAGCCGCTACTTCAACCTTTGTTCCTTTTGCTTTATTAGCTACTTTTTGTAAACTTACAAATGTAGGAGCAACTATTACTCGGGTGTTTTGTAACGATTTCTTTTTTAATTTTTTTATTACTTTTTTTACCAAAGATTTAGAAGCATCTAAATCGTTATTCATTTTCCAGTTACCTGCAACTATTTGTTTTCTCATGGTATTCTAATTTACTTTTATCGTTAATTAATGCTACAAATTTACAATTTAAAGCTTATAAATAAACCTAATAACAGCATGATTGCGCAATCGATTTCGGTTAATTTTTAAACTAATTCAAAAAATATTAATGATATTATTTGATAAACAAATATAACTTAAAGTATTAAAATTACTATTTTTGCTTCATTCTTTAATTAAATCTATGAACAGACAAGAATTAATTACACAAATTCAATTAAAAAAATCATTTCTATGTATTGGCCTAGATGTAGATTTAACTAAAATTCCTTCACATTTATTAACTGAAAAAGATCCAATTTTCGAATTCAACAAGCAAATAATTGATGCAACACATCATTTAGCTGTTGCATACAAACCTAACACAGCTTTTTATGAAGCTTATGGTATTAAAGGTTGGAAATCTTTAGAGAAAACAATTAACTATATAAATGCTAATTATCCTGAAATTTTCACAATTGCTGATGCTAAAAGAGGCGATATTGGGAATACATCAACAATGTATGCAAAAGCTTTTTTTGAAGATTTAAATTTTGACTCGGTAACAGTTGCGCCATATATGGGAAGTGATTCTGTAGAACCTTTTTTAGCTTTTAAAAATAAAACAACCATTCTATTAGCTTTAACTTCAAATAAAGGTGGATTGGATTTTCAAGGATTAAAAACTGAAAATAACGAGTTATATAAAGAAGTTTTAAAAACTGCATTGACTTGGAAAAATTCAGAGAATTTAATGTTCGTAGTTGGCGCTACAAAAGCTGAATATTTTTCAGAAATTAGAAAAATAGTTCCAAATCATTTTTTATTGGTTCCAGGTGTTGGCGCTCAAGGTGGAAATTTACAAGAGGTTTGTAAATATGGATTGAATAAAGAATGTGGTTTGTTAATAAATTCTTCAAGAAGTATTATTTATGCTGGAAATGATGAAAATTTCGCAACAGAAGCACAAAAAGAAGCACTAAAATTACAACAAGAAATGGCCGTTATTTTAAATGAAAATAATTAAAGATCAACTAGGACGAGAAATCTCTCTAAAAAATACACCAAAAAGAATTATTTCTCTAGTACCATCACAAACTGAATTACTTTGTGATTTAGCTTTGGAAAATGAATTGGTTGGAATTACAAAATTTTGTGTTCATCCTTATCATTTAAAAGCAACAAAAACAATTGTTGGTGGCACAAAAAAGGTAGATTTTGAAAAAATTAAAGCATTAGAACCTGATTTTATTTTATGCAACAAGGAAGAAAACACCTACGATATGCTTCCTGAACTCGAAAAAATAGCGCCTACTTATTTTTCAGATGTTAACAATTTAAACGATTCAATAGATTTAATTTTACACTTAGGGTCTATATTTAATAGAAGAACCGAAAGTGATAATTTAGCGCACAAAATAGAGTTCAAATTAAACGACTTCAAAAATTTTATAAAAGATAAGCCAACCAGAAAAGTTGCTTATTTTATTTGGGCAAAACCTTGGATGGTTGCTGGTAATGACACTTATATAAATGAAATGCTCCAATTAAATAAATTTGAGAATATTTACGCAAATATGAGTCGATACCCAAAAGTTGAAATCAACAAAATTAGACATGAAGGAGATCCTGATGTTGTAATATTATCATCAGAACCTTTTCCATTTAAAGATGAACACGCCATGGAAATTGCTTCTTTTACAAACCGGTCTATTACAGTTTTTGGTGATGGAGAAATGTTCAGTTGGCCAGGTTCTAGAATACTTTTAGCTTTTGATTATTTTAAAGAGTTACACAAAAAATTAGAAAGTCATTTTTAATTTAAAGTTTCTTGTTGCTCGTTTAAAGTTCTTCTTAACCATAACATAAGTACAACTGAAAGCAATCCTAAACCGCCCATTAAAAACCAATTAGCTTCAAAACCAAATCTGGCAATAACTTCCATTCCTGTTTTTGCACTAAAAATATGTGCTGCTGAAAAGGCCATAGAATATAATGCTAAATAGCGTCCTTCTTTACCAGAAGGAGCTCTACTCATCGCAAAATTATTTGTAAACGGAAAAGCCAACAATTCACCAA
>NZ_CALAEQ010000079.1 GCF_937891065.1 uncultured Lutibacter sp.
TTTATAGTTTGGTTAGATGATTTTTTACCGGGTTTTAGAGAAAATCCAAGTCAATTTTTAGAAGTAGCTGAGGTTACAGATAGGTCTGATGGTAAATTAGCACATTTAGATGGGTTAAATTTTAGTAGAGCGTGGTGTTTGTATGAAATTGGAAATACATTACAAAATCAAAAAATGCTTAATCTTGCGAATAAGCATTTTCAGTATAGTTACACTCAAATGAATTCAGGTGAATATGCTGGATCACATTGGTTAGCATCTTTTGCGTTGTATGCAATTTTAAAAACTAATAAATAACAAGATATAAAGTACTATTTGTACTCTGTAATTCGCATTGTATTAGCCATTCCTCTATCCTTTACAGGCATTGAAGTAATATTTATTGCGTAGTCACCACTTTTTAAATAGCCTTTCTCGTGTGCCAATTTATTAATGTCTTCAATAGTTTGATCAGTGCTTACAAAATTATCGTAATAAATACCTTTTACGCCCCATAATAAATTTAGCATAGCTAAAATTCTTCTGTTTGAAGAAAATACCAATATGTGAGATTTTGGTCTCCACGATGAAATTTGAAAAGCTGTATACCCTGAATTTGTTAATGTAGTTATTACTTCGGCATTTATTGTAGTTGCCATTAATGAAGCTTGATGACAAATAGTATTTGATATAAATCGTTCATTTACGGAAAATACCGCTTGATTTGGAATTGAAATTAATGGAGAGTTTTCTACACTTTCTATAATTCTTCTCATTTGCTTAATTACTTCTAACGGAAATTCACCTACTGAAGTTTCTCCCGAAAGCATTACTGCATCGGCTCCATCCATAATTGAATTTGCTACATCGTTTACTTCAGCACGTGTTGGAACTTCACTTGAAATCATTGTTTCCATCATTTGTGTAGCAATAATTACAGGTTTATGTGCTTTTTTGGCAATTGCAACAAGACGTTTTTGAATTAAAGGAACTTGTTCCATTGGTACTTCAACACCTAAATCACCACGAGCAACCATAATACCATCACAATAAGGTATAATTTGATCAATATTTTCAATTGCTTCAGGTTTTTCAATTTTAGCAATAATAGGAATTTTGTAAGAAGAATTTTCTTTAACTAATTCGTTTAGTTTAATTAAATCTTCAGAATTTCTAACAAATGAAAGTGCTAACCAATCTACTTCCATTTTAATAGCAAATAAAGCGTCTTTAATATCTTTTTCTGTTAAAGCAGGTAATGATATTTTTGTATTAGGTAAATTAACTCCTTTTTTACTTTTTAATTTTCCGCCTCTTAAAACGGTGGTTTTAACTTCGTTTTTTCCATTAGTCTCTATAACTTCAAATAATAATTTTCCGTCATCAACTAATATATGTTCTCCAGCTTTAACGTCTTTAGGAAAGTTTTGATAAGTCATATAGGCTTTTTCAGAATCTCCCTCACATTTATCAGTAGTAAAAGTAAATGAATCACCTTCTTTTAATTTTACTTTTTCACCCATGACACCAACGCGTAATTTTGGGCCTTGTAAGTCAACTAATACAGCTACATTAAAACTTCTACGTTTATTAATTTCTCTTATTATTTTTATTTTTTCGGCAACATCGTCGTATTCAGCGTGTGAAAAATTAACTCTAAATACATTAACTCCAGCCTCCATCATTTCTTCAATTATTTCTCTGGTACTACATGCAGGTCCAAGTGTTGCTACAATTTTAGTGCGTTTTCTGTTTTTTGTCATAATTAAAATATTAAATGGTCTTTTGATTTTAGTGCGCTAGGTTCAATAGCATAGGATGTAATTATTTGTTGTATTTTATTTAATTTCCCAACTATTGTTCTAGCGTAATTTTGTTGATTACAACCTTCAATTTTTAAGAAGAAATCAACGTTCTTTTTTTCAGGAATTAAATAGGAAATGGTACTGTAATTACCTTCAAATAATCCTTCATTTTTCTGATTGTTTACAAGTTGTGAATACTTGTTATTTATTAAATAATAGTTTATAAAATTGTTTTCGTCTTTGTATTCAAATAGCGGAAATTCAGCATTAGAATCTTTAAAATCTAAACAGTGTTTAAACCTAATTAATTTAGTTTTTAAGTATGTATTTAAAAGATATGCTAACCTATAATCTTCTTCGGTTGAATGAATACCAATTAATAAATAATCATCTTCTAATTCTAATGTTAATATTGGCATATAAAGAATGAATATTGATATTGCAAAAATAGGATTGTTTAACTATAGTAACTAATATTTTCACGAAATCGTATTCGAGTACTATTATAAGTTAGTTATTTCATTTTGAAAAGCGAAATAAGCCCTTTTTGAGGCTATTTCCTCAGCTTTTTTCTTAGAGGTGGCTCTTCCTTTAGAAATTATTTTATCATCTAAAAAAAGCTTTACACTAAAATGTTTAGTCGGGTCATTTCCTGTATCTTCATAAACTTCATACAAAAATTCTTTTTTTTGTTTCTGACACCATTCAATAATTAAGCTTTTATAACTTGTAATTTTCCCTTCTAATTTTAACACATCAACATAAGGGGTTATAACTCTATAAAAGATAAATTTTTCACAATAACGATAGCCTCTATCTAAATAAATTGCGCCAATTAACGCTTCAAATATGTTTCCATGAATATCATCGCCAAATTTTGATCTTGCAACGTTGCTTTTTACAAAAAGTAATAAGTTAAAGTCTCTACCAAGTTCATTTAGGTGTTCTCTACTTACAATTTTAGAACGCATTTGAGTTAAATAACCTTCATCACCAGATGGTACTTCTTGAAATAAATGAGAAGCAATAACTGCACTTAGCATGGCATCTCCAAGAAATTCTAATCGTTCATAATTAATTTGAAGACCAGTTTTTTCATCCACTTCTCTTGTAGATCTATGAATAAATGCTTTTTTGTATAATTGTAAATCTTTAGGAGCGAAGCCTAATAGTTTTTTTAGTGAACGATAAAAAAACACTTCTTTTTTAGAACGAGTTTTTATTATTTTTTGAATGAATTTCATTCAGTTTTTTTGTTGTTAATCAAGTTTTTTAAGAAGTACACAAGCATTGTGTCCGCCAAACCCAAATGTATTGCTCATTGCAATTTTAACATCTCGTTTTTGAGCTTTATTAAACGTAAAATTTAATTTACTATCAATTTGATCATCATCGGTAAAATGATTTATAGTAGGAGGTACTATTCCGTGTTTTATTGCTAGTATTGAAGCAATGGCTTCAACAGCTCCGGCAGCACCTAATAAATGACCAGTCATTGATTTGGTTGAATTTATGTTTAGTTTATAAGCATGTTCACCAAATACTTCTACAATTGCTTTAGATTCAGCAATATCACCTAAAGGTGTTGATGTTCCATGCATATTTATAGCATCTACATCTTCTGGTTTTAAGCCAGCATCTTTTAAGCAGTTTAACATTACGTTTTTAGCACCTAATCCTTCAGGATGTGGAGCGGTAATGTGATAAGCATCAGCAGATAATCCACCTCCAGCTACTTCTGCGTAAATTTTTGCGCCTCTTGCGATGGCATGTTCGTATTCTTCCAAAATAAGTGTTCCAGCTCCTTCTCCTGAAACAAAACCATCACGGTCTTTATCAAAAGGACGTGATGCAGTTGCAGGATCATCATTTCTTGTAGAAAGTGC
>NZ_CALAEQ010000080.1 GCF_937891065.1 uncultured Lutibacter sp.
ACATAGCGTTTTCTGTCTCGGAGGTATTAACAAATATTATTATACCGTTCCCATTTTCTCTTAAAAAATATGCGTGGGATATCACTCCCGGATCATTTCCACTATGTCCAATCTTTTCTAAATCTACACTCCAGAAAATACCTTTCCTAAAATCAGATGAAATTGGGTCTTTCATCATTTCTTTATAACTCGTAGCTTCTAATATATTATCCTCACCGTTATAGCCCTGAATCATTGTAATAAGAAACTTACTAAAATCTGTAATGTTGGTCATAAAACCAGCATCGCCATAAGTAATTTGTTCATATTCTGGTGTTGGGTATCCATACCAATATAAAGTGGAAACGTTACTTGGTTGATAATTTTTTGAGGGCCAGCCAGACTTAGTCATTTGCAGTGGGTCAAGTATGTGTTTTTGAACAAATTCAATGTAACTCTCACCACTTACAAGGTCAATAATATAGGCAGCTATATTAGCGCCCATATTGCTATATTTATAGCTGCTTCCCGGAAGGCTATTAGAGAAGTTTTCTTTGCTGTACCAAATTCCATTTTCACTGTATTGATTTTCAATGAAATCGGAAATTGGCATCCATTCATTCATATTGAAAATATCAACAGCCTCTTTTACCTCTTGTTTAGTTTCGTCAGGTAAATCATTATAAAAAGGCGGGATTTGGTCTTTGAATATATATGCTCGGTCATATTGATCACCATCAATAATACTCGAAGTATGGTTTGCGAGTTGCTGGATTGTTATTTTTTCATTTGGAAAATTTGGATTATAAATTTTAAATGGAAGGTAGTCGTTAATGTTATCATTAAGATTTAATTTACCCATTTCTTGTGCTTTCATTAAGGCAACTCCAAGCAAAGTTTTAGAAATTGAAGCAATTGGTTGTATTGTATTTATTGTATAAGGTGTTTTTGCTTCTAAATTAGCATAACCAAACCCTTTCGCATATACGATACTGTCTTTATTGACAATTGCAACAGCAAAACCAACAAGACTACTGTTAATGCTTATTTTATTTAACTTTAGGGTAATTGAATCACCGACATTTTGTGCTCTGATTGATGTGCTAATAGACAGAATAATAGTAAGTAAAAAAAGATTTTTCATTAGAAGGAAGTTTTTTGTTTAAAAAAAGACGAATCGCAGCTTGTTTTGATACTCTACTAAGGGTTTACACCCTCAGCTTCAAAATTTATGGAACCATCTGTTAAGATTAATCCAGTATTGGAGACAGTTATTTTTAAATCTTGCATCCCAGCATTTTGATGCCCATTGATAAAAAATTCATTTTTACTTATTGGAATTAAATATACCTTGTCAATATGATTTGTTTTAACAGCGTCATCCATAAACATTCCTTGTATTTTGTGATCGGCGTTAATACTTAACACGATCCCAATATCAACTGTCTCAAAATGAAATCTGATATGAACATTTTTAACTTCATCGCCTTCAATTTTATAAATATTATACGAAATAAATTTACCTGCGTGTTGTAAAAAATTCGCCCACATTCCCTTTAATTGTCCTAAACCTTCTTCTGTGCCTAAAAACCCTTTCATTTGATCATTCGCATAATTAATAAGCCCTTCAAAATTTTGAGTACTCATTGCATTTGCAAAAAACAAAGCAGTTTCACTGGAGGCATCATGTTCATTTGCATTTCTTGAGAAAGCATACGTAAAAACCGACCAACGTTCTTTACCAGCTGTTTCTAATAAGTAGGTGTTTCCTTTATTTTTTAGGATAAGAAAGTGTTCATTATCCAACTGATAGGTTTTAGTTTCATCAACTATACTATTGTCTATAGTAGTTTTTGGTATTGGTAAATTCTCTATGCTTTTACCTTGTAACAGTGCAATAATTTTATCGGTAATTTCAGGGACA
>NZ_CALAEQ010000081.1 GCF_937891065.1 uncultured Lutibacter sp.
AGTGCATATAACTTCTTAATTATGAAAACTAAAACAATATTAGAACTGCTTACTTTAAGTTCTAGCATGTACTTTTTAGCAAAAGAAAGTGAACTTTTTGAACGAATTAAAGAATTGTCAGAAAAAGGAAAAGATGAAATTAATAAAATTGTTTCAGAATCTCAATTGGATGAAAATGGAAATGAATTAGAATTTGTTGATAAGATAATTCTTAAAACTCATGAACTTAAGGAAGAATTAGATGAGAAAATTGAAGATCTTGTAATTAAGTTTTATAAAAAAATAAACGTAGCACATTTAGATGAAATTAAAGCGCTAAATGAAAAGTTAGAAAAGGCTGATATGGCCATTGCATTATTGGAAGCTCGATTAAATAAGTTAGAAGCAAAATAAAATGGGAATTTTAACTGGTATTAGAAAAAATTTCAAATCTATCTCCAGATACAATCAAATTTTAAGAGTCTTATTAAAATATGGATTTGAAGATTTGGTTTATTACTTGGACGAAAGGAAACAATATACATTTTTCCATAAACTAATTCCAAAAGCTTCCAGAAAACATGCGCTTTTATATACCAAATGGGCCAAAATGAGGTTGGTATGCGAAGAACTTGGACCTACTTTTGTGAAGTTTGGACAAATATTAAGCAATCGTCCAGACTTAATCCCAATGGAATTAACTTTAGAGTTAGAAAAGCTTCAGGAAAATGTTCCATCAATGTCTCAAAACGAAGCTAGAAAAGTTGTAGAAAGCGAATTAAATGGCTCAGTTGAGGTCTTATTCGCTTGGTTTGAGCCGGAACCTTTTGCATCAGCATCAATTGCTCAGGTGCATAAAGTAACCTTGCATTCAGGTAAGCGCGTAGCCTTAAAAGTACAACGAACTGGCATATTTGATATTATTGTTGAAGATATTAAAGTCATGTATAAAATCGCCGAAGTTTTAGAAAATAGAATTCCTTCTATAAAAAGTTTTGACCCAGTTGGATTGGTTAAACATTTTGAATATTCC
This sequence comes from uncultured Lutibacter sp., assembly GCF_937891065.1. Taxonomy (GTDB): domain Bacteria; phylum Bacteroidota; class Bacteroidia; order Flavobacteriales; family Flavobacteriaceae; genus Lutibacter. The sequence goes on from NZ_CALAEQ010000081.1 coordinate 1,013, forward strand.
ATACTTAAAGAACTCGATTTTATAAATGAGTCAATCAATGTAGAGCGTTTTTATAACAACCTTCAAACAGATAAAACAATAGAGCAGTTTGCAAATGCTCCAAAAGTATATAAAGAATTTACCACTTTAAAAGTTTTGGCATTAGAGTTTATATCGGGTATAAAAATTGATAAAATACATGAATTAAACAAAAAGGGATTTGACACAAAAGTAATAGCTAAAAGACTGGCAATTAGCTATTACAAACAAATATTCGAATATGGTTTTTTCCATGCTGATCCTCATCCAGGAAACTTATTAGTGCTTCCTAATGGGCATATAGCTTATTTAGATTTTGGTATGATGGGTAGCATGTTACCAAGAGACATTAGCATATTTAGCAAATTATTTATTGCCATTTCAAACAGAAATGTTAAAGAAATTATTAAAGCACTTCAAAAACTTTCAAATACTGTTGTTATAGCAAATATGAGAGATTTAGAATTTGACATCAACGAATTTGTTGAGAAATACTATGTTAGAGATGTTCATAAAAATGAGATGAGCACTATTCTGCTAGAGCTTAAAGATATTATTATGAATCATGGTTTAAAAGTCCCAACTTATTTTTTCCTTTTTGCAAGATCTTTAGTTACGCTTGAGGGTGTTATTGAAAAGCTAGATCCTGATTTTGAGCAATTAGAAATAGTCCGCCCATATTTAATACAAAGTAGTAAAAGAAGGTTCAATCCAATGATTATTGGGAAAAAGGTTGTGAATTCAATTATTGAATTAACCGATTACATGGAAGATTTCCCATCAGATCTAAAAAATGCCATTAGAAAAATAAATTCAGGTCAAATAAAAGTAGATTTAACCCATAAAGGAATTGATCCTTTAAGATACACAATTCGTCGTGTAACAAAACAACTAATTACAGCCTCTATTATGGTTGCTTTAATATTAAGTGCTTCTCTTTTTATTATTTATGAAGTTCATCCTTTATTGAAAGGTATTTCAGTGATTGGTATGACTAGTTTTTCATTGGCTGTAATTTTAGGAATTAGAATGCTAATGAATATTAGAAAAGAGGATTATGATTATTAATTCTGATAAACAAAAAAAGTACAATTTTACAGTTGTACTTTTTTTGTTTAAAGTTAAATACTAAGCCTTTGAAAAAGCTTTTTTGAAATGAACAAATGCTTCTGAAATTTCGTTCTGAAAATGTTCTAGCTTGGTTTCTTCTTTTTCTTTTTTAGAAAATTTCACTTTAAGTTTATCAATAAACGAATTAAATTCTTCTTTCCCTTTTTCAAAAGAACTTTCTGTTTCTTTTTTATCTTTTTTTAACTTTTGTTCCAAAATCTCTAACTGAATTTTAAATTGTTCCAATTCAATTAGTGTTAAGGCATACATTCTGTTTAAAGTTTCATTACTTTTAATTTTAACTTCAATTTCATGTATTGTCGAAAGCAATTGTTTTTTTTGCTTTTTAAAAACCTCTTTGGTTTCAGCTTTACCTAAAACCAATTGTACACGAAGCTCATCAAACTTAGTGTTAATTTCTTCAATTTTTACTTTAAGAATCTTTATTGTATGCTCACTATCGTGAATGAACAGGTTGAATTTCTTTTTAGACTCTTCGTACTTGTCTAGTGCTTCTGCTTTGCCTAAAGCAGTCTTAACTTGAAATTCTTCTAAGTTAACAGCTGTTTTTCTTAGCGCACTAATAACTTTATCAATAAAATGAATGTCTTGCTTATTTCCCATGATACTTAATATTTATAATGAACTTAAATTTCAGTTTAATTCTTCTAAAAAGCAATGAGCAATATCATTTTGAACAAGTATTTTAAATTAATTTTTTTTAATAAGGAAGATTTTTAGAAGTTTCTGTTTGATGTTTTTTATCTAATTCAGATTATTTACAAAACGATTTCATTTTTAATTAGTTTAATAATTAATTTCATTAAAACTTATCAATGGGATTTGGATCTTAGATTCCATTTTTTTAACTAAATCTTTATGAAATATTTTTTTAAAAAGCCCTTTTTTATCTCTTTCTAACATCGCTAATAAATCTGCTTTTACCACATCTAAATACTGTAAAAGAGTAGTATAAGTATCATCAGAAAATACGACCTCAAACTCTAAATTTTTATAAGTTACTTTTTGTGTTAAAATTTCTTTAAACCATTCCATTTCTTGTTGAGAATCAACATCTTTTTTTGAAGAAACATGTATAATTTTAATGGTAGCATTATAAATTTTGGCTATTTCAGTCAGTCTAAAAATAGCACTGATATCTTCTTCTTCAAAATCAGTAGTATAAACAATAGTTTTAATAGTATCTAAAGTTGCATTTAAGGGAATTGCTAAAATAGGACACGGCGCTTTTTCAATAAGTTTTCTGGTGGTACTTCCTATTAATAATTCTTTAAAGACTCTTTTTCCTTTCATTCCAGTTACTATCATTGAAGCATATAACTCATCGGCTTTAGAAATTATTCCTGTAACAACAGAACTATCTTCAATAGCTTCAATTTTAATGTTTAGTGAGTCAAATTCACCTTCTAAATGTGATTTGCAGAATTCTTTAAGTTTAGCATTTTTTTGCTGAATACTTTCTTCAATTGGTAATAATATAGGATCATTAAGAGTTGACGCTAATGTTGCATTATTAAATATATGAACTACCCATAAAACGGATTTTGTTTTTTTACTTAGTGCATAAGCATATTTTAATGCTGAAATTGCATTATCTGAAAAATCTGTTGCGTGTATAATAGTTTTCATTTTATGCTTTTTTAATGATCGCTGCTAAATAATTAGTAAAGTTAAAAATCACATAAAGGACAATAAATGATATCTCTCATTTTACCACGATTTATTAATGACTGCCGTCATTTTATTTGGTGAGTTGCTTTGATAATTTTTTTTATATAAAATGCTTGATGGAAAGTAATTTAACAGCTTTAAGAAACAGACCTAATGGAAGTTGTATTTTTGAAGCAAATGGACAAGAATTATACATTCTAACTGAACATTGGAAATCAGATATGTTGTTTTATAAAGAAGATTTAAATTTTTTGAATCATTTAATTGATAAATATTTTATTTGGATTTCTAAAAAAGAAGATGCAGATCTTGTAAAAAAAATAGATACCAGCATTCTTATAATAAATGTGCAATGTTCTACTTTAATAAAAGGTGCAGATGTTGCAATATATGCAATGAAGCAGCCTTAATTGCAGCTCGTAAAAAAAGTAATAAGTTGTCTTCAAATATTTTAGAAGCCATTCAATATAGAAGTTTAGATAGAGAAGGTTGGTTGGGGTAATTAGTATTATAGTTTAAAAAAGAGATTTTCTAAAAAGGGTGTTTTCCCTAAGCTAGAGCCAATACTCAGCCTATATTTGTCTCAGGAAAAAGAAATATATATTATTATTAATTAAGGGAAATTGCAAAAAAGAACCTCACAGAAATGTGAGGTTCTTTCATTAAATAACTCATTAAAAAATGAATATTCATTACATTTGATATTCAATAATATTTTTACTTTAGTTATAAGTTATTATTTATAGTCTACACTTATTGGCCCATTATTTCTTTCTTTTAAAGCAAATTGTATCTGATTTTATAGTTTTATTATCTACACTATACCAGGTTTCACATCCTTTTAACTCAAACCCATTTCCAACTGCTTCAATAAGCATGGTCCCAATACCAATCTGTCTTCGATCAGTATTTTTTGAAATTAATAGAGCAAAGCGATCCTCTATAGTACCACTCACATTGAACGTTTTTATTTCATTTTGATCAGATCCATTTTCAGTAATACTTATAGTCCATAATCCACTCAACTTATCAGCTTCTTGTTTTAAATTTAATAAACTGTATTCTTTAGAATTATCAAAGTCTTGTTTTGTTTCCCAAACGCCAGATACATCTATTCCTGTATATTTGATATTTCTTAACCATGGAATTAACCAATCTGCAAACATTCTAGAAATAAGATAGAGTAATGCTGTGGTTAAAATACCCGTAAAAATACCTATAATAATATTGTTTGTTAAAGAGTCAAATTGTATAATAAGTTCTTTCATAACTATTGTTTTATATAATTTCTGATAGATTAGATAATAGTATTAAAATGGAGCACATGCATAAAATGATGCTATAAATTAATAAGATGGTTTGAAAATGCCGAAAGTAAAATTTATAAATGGCTCGATGACCAGGAATCCATAGAATAAGCATAGAAATGAGCCCAAAAATAAAAGTATAAGATGCGTAATTTACAAACTCCTTTGTTGCGGGTTGGTTTTTGATTGTGTAAATTAATGCTGCAATAGCTAAAACGGCGGTAGCAGCAGTAAATACATTTGCCAATCTTGTATTAATTGGATTAAATAGCTCTTCTTCTTCAGCTACAGGACCAACATACCAATGGAGCAAGTTTAACAACATGTTACCAAATAAGTATACTAGATTAATAATAAATGGCAGCCAAAGTATTTTATAATCTTCCTCCATTAATTTGTAACCATCTAACTGATACCAAAAGTATAACCAAAAGATGATAGCCATTAAATATAATAAAAAGAAGTACGCTTTTTTATATTTTAAACTTTTCATAATATTAATTAAAAACCTTATAACCAATACTTTTGGTTTTCGTAGCGACTATTTTAGTTGAATCGAATTCCAACACATCTTCTAAATTCAAGGTGTTTATATTCGCTTTAGTACGTTTACTCTTAGGTAAGCTAGCCATTCTCAATTCTTGATTTCTTGTAGCTTTTTCAACTATTTTACGCATAGAACGAGCGTTTCCAAAAAATTTATTTCGTTGTTTATACAAATAGTCTATATATGTTTTTAAATGTTGTTCAGCTTTCTTTTCAACTTTCAAGCCTTTTTTAAAAAACATGTTTTTTGATATTTCCCACAATTCACTTTCTGTAAAATCAATAAAATGAAATGTTTTATCAAAGCGTGATTTCATTCCTGGATTAGTTTCTAAAAAATGCTTCATATTATCCGTGTATCCAGCAACAATAACACTAAATTTCCCTCTATGATCTTCCATTTCTTTTATAAGTGCTGCAATTGCTTTTTTGCCAAAATCATTTCCTCCATTTGTTGAAGAACCTTCAGTAATTGCATAAGCTTCATCAATAAATAAAACACCTCCCATTGCGCTTTTTATTAGCTCTTTGGTTTTAATAGAAGTTTGCCCTACATAACCAGCAATTAAATTACTACCATCGGCTTCAACCACATGACCTCTTTCTAATAAACCTAAAGCTTTATAAACTTTTCCAATAATTCTGGCCACAGTGGTTTTACCAGTTCCTGGATTTCCTAAAAATACGTTGTGCATTGAAAAAGCTTTTAAAACATCACGGTCTATATCTCTGTAATATTTAGTTAAACGGATAAGTTCTTGTACTTCCTGTTTTATCTCTGCAAGTCCAATTAACCCATTTAATTCAGTTAAAGCTTCTTCTAGTAATGTTGTGTCAACATCTAATTTAAGTCTTTCAGTTAAGTTATTTTCAACTAAATCTTCAATATCTTGTTCTTGAATGTTGGTAAGTAGTTCTTTTGTTATATTTTTTTGGTTATGCTCTCTCACTAAGCGGATACCTAAATTCATTTTAGCTTCATCAATAATAGCATGAACATAACGTGCATTTCCAAAAGTCTTATCACGTTTTCTATAGGCAGTAGTAACTACTTTTTTTATTCTTAATAATGCTTTTTTTGAAAGTTTAACAGTTTTCTTATTTGAAGCATATTTAGCGATATCAACTAGTTCAGTTGGAGTAAAGTCATTAAAGTGGTAATAATTTGTAAAACGTGATTTTAAACCAGGATTAGAGTTGATAAAACTTCCCATTTCTTTTGGATAACCTGCAACCATAATTGCAATATCTCCTGGGCCATCACTCATTTCAGTTATCAATGCTGCAATAGCCTCAGGGCCAAAATCGTTTGTAGCTCCTTCCTTAAATAACATATATGCTTCATCAATAAAAAGAATTCCTCCTCGTGCTTTTTCAATAAGTTTTTTAGTGTTCACTCCTGTTTGTCTTACATAACCTGATATTAAGTCATTGCTTTCAACTGAAAGAACATGTCCCTTAGATAGTAGCCCCATTGAATGATAAATTTGACCTAATAGTTTTACTACAGTTGTTTTACCAGTCCCAGGGTTTCCTGTAAACACACTATGCAATTTTATTTCACCATTTTCTTCAATACCTTTTTGTTTTCGAATTTTTATATAGGTTGCATAGTCTATATATTCTCTAATTTTCTGTTTGATGTTTGTAAGACCAATTAGTTTATCTAGTTCCCCAAGTAATTCATCAATAGATTTATTTTCTATAGGTTGCGTATAATTTAAAACTGGGGGAGAAATTTCAGGTTCTTCAACTACCGGTTCAATAGTAGTTTCATCAACTGATTTTTCATCAACAACATTTAATTCTTGTGGATCAAAATCCTCTTCTAATATAGCACCATAATCGGCAACTCTCACTAACAAATCATCACCAATACTAAAAGGAATGACAGACACAACAGTATCCATAAAAACAACTTCTACACGGTAATTATCTTTAAGCCAAATACTTGTATCTTTACTTCCCCAGCCACCTATAATAATGTAAGATTCTCCAACACCATTCTTAGGAGTAACATAACCAATATTACCTGAAACGCCTATTAACAGACCAGAGTCATCATAGTAATTAAAAATTAATTCACATAACCATTCTTTTTCTATATTATTAATAAACTCAAATTCCGTCATAATATAGCGTGTGTGCTTGTACACAAACTGCTTAAAATACAAACGGTCTTGTAAATTTTGCTCTTCACCATTGGTTTCATATGTTTTTAAAGCAACTACTTTAAAATAAGGGTTATTTGTTGGTGTTACAATTCCAACATCCTCAATATGAAATTTTGTAGACTCTATATACTCATCATCAATATAAACTTCCCATAGATAATCACCTTTTTTCCAATAACCTCCATGCTTATCTGCCCCCCAACCGTAATCACAAATAACTGTATTAATGTCTTTTGTAATAGTATATTCTTTGGTATTTACACAAAGCTCATTCGTTTTTTTATCACCATCAAGACTAAAAGCTTTAAAAGTAATTGTTGTTTTCCAATCTTTTTCATCAAAAAGTTTATTGTAAAACTCTAAAGCAACGCCTAAATAGTTGATTTCATTTTTATCGAATACTTTTCTGTAACGCCTAGTGTTATTGATAGTTCTGTCCCAAGCATATGTATTTAGACTGATAATTTTGTAATGCTTGCCGTTCTTTTTATTAAACCACATAAAAGATTTTTAGAATGATTAATAAGCAATGGGGCAGGTTTAGCTTAAAAGTAAATTATAAAATACAAGAATCTACTGATAAAAATCAGTTAACTTAATTTACATCTATTCCAAATAATGCTATTTCATTTTCACCCAATTTATTTACTTTAAAATGTATTGGCTGTAATATCTAATTTACAAACGTAAATTGCAGTTACTGGTTTCTTTTGAAGAGTTTATCAAAGAATGATTTCTTTACAAGTTTCTTCTCTTTTTTATCCTTATCCGCATCTGTCTTAGCTTTATTATTAAACAATCTATTGAAGAAACCTTCAATACCGGTTTCACGATAAGGTTCACATTCCATAAAGGAATAATCAGCATCTGGAAATGCAAATGAAGTGAGATACTTTTTTCTTAATGCATCATCTTTTTCAATTCCTTTTATCACTTGAGCAACAATAGGCAAAGCTAAAGATGATCCTGAACCCTTACCACTGTAAAAGTGAACATCTGGTTTACTGGCGCCTACCCAAGTACCTAAGACCAAATCAGGCGTATATGCAACAAACCAAGCATCAGAATAGTTTTGAGCGGTTCCTGTTTTACCTGCAAGATCTGCTTTAATTCCATATTGGCTGCGTATTTTAGTTCCGGTTCCTTGATAAATTGCCTGTTGTAAAATAGCTGTTATCATCTGACTTGTTTCAATACTAAAAACTTCTATAGGTTTAGGATTATCTGCAATGTACAAGATGTTACCCTTAGCATCCGTAATTTTATCAATCATTAGCAGCTCATTAGTTTGACCTTTATTAGCGAAAGCACCATAAGCTTCTACAATTTCAGCAAGGGATAAATCGAGCGTACCAAGGGCTATGGATGGCGCATCATTTTTAGTTAATGGAAAATTTAGCTTTTTACAAATATTGAGGAGGTTTTCTCTTCCAAGTTTAAAGTACAAATCAACTGTTGGAAGGTTCATAGAATGGGTTAACGAATACCACAAAGCAACGTTGCTATTAGGAGTTGAAATATGATCAAAGTTTTTTGGTTCCCAATTCTCAAATTCCGAATATATTTTTTCTTCATTTTCAAGATATGAACAAGCTGTAAAACCATTTTCAAGTGCTGTGGCATATAAAATAGGTTTAAAAGCAGAAGCAATTTGCCGATGAGAAAGTACCATATCAAAAGGAAGTGTTCTGAAATGGTTACCTCCAACCCAGCTAATGACTGCTCCGTTTTTAGGATTAGAAATTAGAACAGCAGCATTTAACATCTTATAATAATGCCATAAACTGTCGATTTTGGTAATGTTTTTGGCTTGCATACCTTCCCAATCAAGCACCTCAACATTTCTTTTTAGTAAGTCCTTAGCTTGAGTTTTCTGCTTTTGTTTAGCATACCATTGTTTTTTAAATTGATGGTTTTCAAGTTCTTTATCGAGTATTTGTTGCATACTGGTTAGCTGCTTTTTAATCGCATCAGATGCCAACTCTTGAACTTGCATATTTAGAGTGGTATATATTTTTAGCCCATCTTTTTCTAGGTTATATTCTTTGCCGGTACTAGTATTGACAGTTTCCAACAACTCCAATGTTTTCTTCTTTACCTGATAAACAAAGTAACCTGTTGTAGCTTTTAAATCAACGTTTTCATAATCTAGCTTAAGGGGTGATTTTTGCAAACTATCAGCAACTTTGGCTGATAAATAATGCTGTTTTTCCATCAAATTCAAGACTAAATTTCTACGATCTAAGGAATTTTGAGGATTTAATCTGGGATTGAAATAAGTGTTTGCTTTTAATAAACCTACCAACACAGCAGATTCTTCTACCTTTAATTGCTTGGCCGATTTATTAAAATAACGGCGTGAAGCCGCTTCTACTCCATAAACATTTTCTCCAAAAGGCACAGAATTGAGGTACAACAGTAAGAGTTCTTCTTTGGTATAAATATTTTCGATTTTGGATGCAATAATTAGTTCTTTTATTTTGCTAACAGGAAGACTTAAAATTCCATAATTATTACGACCATAAAGATTTTTAACTAATTGTTGTGTCAGGGTACTCCCTCCGCCACTACTAGAATTACCCAAAAATACACTTTTTAATAAAACACGAAAATAACTTTTTGTGTCATATCCTTTATGTGTATAAAATCGCTTATCTTCAGTTGCAATCAGAGCGTTTTTAAGATGCTCCGGAACTTCTTCCCAAAGAATATTCGTACGGTTTTCTGCAAAGAATTTTCCTATCAAAATATTGTCAGAAGAAATTACTTGTGATGCTTCTTCATTGCTGATTGATGTTAAAGTATTTTTATCAGGTAAAGACCCAAAAACACCAAAGTACACCAGTAAAAACAGCAATCCTATTGATAGGATTACTGTAGTTATAAAAATAGCAAAGTATTTAAGAAATTGTTTGATGAAAATTTGAATTTTAAGCTGCATAAATTTAATTCTAATGGTAGTTATAAAAACGGTGAATTTTTAAAAAAAGTGTCAAGGATTTAAATTCTTGACACTTTTTTAAATTCAAATAATATTCTAAAACAAGTTATAGAATTTATTTTTGAGGTACTACATCAATAATAACGGTTCTATTATAAGAACGTTCTTCGGGTTTTGTTATTTCTGAAGACGGTTGATTTATGACAGCATCTCTTGTAGTACAAATAACTAAGAATATTATTGTAAAATTTTTTAATGGAGAGCAATTCCTTTAAACGAAGAAATCCCATAACTTTAGGCAATAGAAATTTTTCATAAAAACTTAAAACCATATTTATCGTTAGATGATTTTAAAATGTTTATAACTAAGAAATTAAATGTAGTCTATTTTTTAAACTATATTTGTTGCTGTATTTTAATAGTTAATTAGGCTAAAATCAATTAATATATCTTTTTAATATAGTGAAAGGAATTGTTACAAAATCTACAGGGAGTTGGTATACCGTTTATATAGAAAATGGTAAAAGGATAGATTGTAGATTGAAAGGAAAATTCAGGATGAAAGGAATAAAAAGTACAAATCCTGTTGCTGTTGGAGACCAGATAAATTTCGAGTATGAAGAAGGTAAAGAAACAGGTGTAATTAATAAAATTTTTGAACGAAAAAATTATATCATCCGTAAATCAGTTAACTTATCAAAACAAACACATATTATAGCTTCAAATATTGATATTGCTTTTTTGTTAGTTACCATTGATAATCCGCCAACTTCACCGGGTTTTATAGATCGTTTTTTAGCTACTGCAGAAGCATAT
>NZ_CALAEQ010000082.1 GCF_937891065.1 uncultured Lutibacter sp.
TATCTATTTTTTATTTTAATAATATTATTTTTTATTACAGTAAACGCAATGGCCCAAGTTGGTATTGGAACTGATACTCCAAACTCATCATCAATGTTAGATATACAATCTACAGCTAAAGGTGTTTTAATACCCAGAATGACAACTGTTCAAAGAGAACTGATAGCCGGAGTAGAAGGGCTTTTAGTATTTGATACAACTTCTTCAAGTTTTTGGTTTTACAGTGGTGCTTGGGTTGAATTAGCAACGGGTGCACCTGATAAAATTGTTGATGCCGATGGCGATACAAAAATTGAAGTAGAGCAAACTCCCGATGAAGATAAAATACATTTTTCAACGGCAAATGTTGCTGGAGATGCCTCAGTTGAAAGAATGACTATAGACAAAGCAGGAGTTACAAAAATTGGAGATATTGCCGGTGGTAATGACACTAAAATTGAAGCCGACGGTACTCTTATGTTTGAGGGAAATGCAGAAGTCTGGGATGATTTAAGAGTTTCTATGGATAAAGGGTCTAGTTCAGCTTCTCTTGATTGGTTTCCAGGAGAATCTAGCGGTCCTCAAATTTGGTATTTTCGTGACGCAAAAGGTTTGGAATCTTTAAGTTTTCAAGTTCAATTGCCACATAGTTATAAAGAAGGAACTACTATTTATCCACATTTACATTGGACACCAAATGCTTCTGAATCTGGTGACGTTGAATGGAATCTTGATTATACCTGGGTAAATTATAATCCAATAACTCCACAAGTTTTTCCTGCAATAACTACTAGTACAGCTGTAGAAACTGGCCCTTTTACACAAAGAACACACTTGATTACAGGTTTAACAGTAGGTGGTGTTGGTTTAGATGGAACGGATAAAAAGATTTCAAGTATATTAATATGCCGTTTATGGAGGAATTCAGGTAATTCAGCCGATACATACACTAATGATGCAGGACTATTATCACTAGATTTCCATTTTCAAATAGATACTGTTGGCAGTAGAGAAACATTTTCAAAATAAGTTGTTAATAAAAAATTTTAAAAAATGAATTAAGAACACTTAAAAAAAGTATCTTTAAAATGGCTTACAAATAGCTTATTTACAATACATTAGATAGCTTAAAACAATCAATAATATTTATGGGTAACTTTAAAATTAAAGTTATATAACTTTCGATAGAAAGTTGTATAACTTTTTTTATATTTTTATATAACTTTTTGCAAAATTACGAAGTAATAAAGTACATTTAATAAACAAATACGGTTGCTTTAATAAACAATTTTTTTTAAAGTTATTAGAAGAGATAAATCAGTTACTTAAATTTTATGAATATAAAAAAATGCTATGGCTTTAAATTATCGTATTACCAAAAGAAAAAACAATATAAAAAATCCTGAGGAGACCCAGTATATTATGCAAGCAGTTACTAAAGGAGTAATTGACTTAGAAAAAGTATGTTATGATATTAGCCACCAATGTACCTTAACTGAAAGTGATGTGGTAGGAGTGGTAAAAGCCTTAGGGAATAAACTACAGGATAGTTTAGAACAAGGCTATACGGTAGACTTAGGTGATTTAGGTAGGTTTAAATTGGGGATAAAAGGTACTGCTAAACCTGATCCGAAATTATTATCTAAACAAAGCATTCAAAAATTTATTTTAAACTACCAGCCTTCTAAAAACATGAAAAATAAGTTAAAGAAATCTATTTATATAGAGAAGGAAAAATAATTCTTTTCATCTATTGTTAAATGCATTTATCTAAAATAGTAGTTTAAAAAAGTTGTTAAAAACATCTTAAATATTTCTTTTGAAGTTTAATACTCATAAAATACAATTAGATTTGTTTTTATGATGAGATGGATAATTTTTATTGCATTTGTACTTTTTATTGATTTTTATGCTTTTCAAAGTGTAAAAACGAGTACTAAAAATAAATTTGTTGTTGTTTTTTATTGGTTATTTTCTATAGCTGTTTTGTTAAATGTGATTTACCAACTCACTACTTTTAACAATTCAAAAGGCATGCCACAATCGGTTATGTTTGCTTTTGGATTGTTGATTTTATCTATGGTTCCCAAAGTAATTGCACTAATAATTATGTTTGGCGAAGATATTTTTAGAATTTCAAATGGTGGTTTTAATTATTTTGTTAATTCAAAATCAACCACTTTTTTAGCGGATAGACGTGAGTTTGTAAGCAAAGTGGCACTTGGTTTAGCCGCAATTCCATTCGCATCGGTTTTATATGGAATGGCGCGCGGTAAATACAATTACCAAGTACTAAACCACACCTTATTTTTTGAGGATTTACCTAAAAGTTTTGAGGGTTTTAAAATCACTCATATATCCGATATTCATAGTGGTAGCTTTGATGATGCTGAAAAAATAGGTGTAGGGATTGATTTGATAAATGAGCAATCGTCTGATGTTATTTTATTTACCGGTGATTTGGTAAATAACACAGCTAATGAAATGAATCCTTGGATTTCGTTATTTAAATCATTAAAAGCACCATTAGGAAAGTTTTCAGTATTGGGAAATCATGATTATGGTGAATATGTGCAATGGAAAACTTCAGAAGAAAAAGAACAAAATTTTCAAGCAATTAAAGAGATTCACCCAAAAATAGGCTTTAATTTATTATTGAATGATAGCGTTTATTTGGAAAAGGGTAGCGATAAAATAGCTTTAATAGGCGTTGAAAACTGGGGGACCCGATTTAAAAAAGCGGGTGATTTAAACCTAGCTTCTTCAAAAATAAGTAAAGAAGATTTTAAAATATTAATGAGTCATGACCCTTCACATTGGGAAAATGAAGTAAAAAATCATGCAAATAATTACCAACTTACTTTAAGCGGTCATACCCACGGAATGCAGTTTGGAATTGAAATTCCAGGTTTTAAATGGAGCCCTGTACAATATATATACAAGCAGTGGGCAGGTATCTATACAAACTTTAATCGTTATATAAATGTGAATAGAGGATTTGGGTTTTTAGCCTTCCCTGGAAGAGTGGGGATTTGGCCTGAAATAAGCGTAATTACTTTGAAAAAGAAGTAGGTAACCATTTTTCAAATTAAAATGTTACATTTGTAAGTATAGTAGGTTTTATTTTTTTATTATTGTTTGAAAAGATTTTAAAATTATGACAAAATTTGGAGAATTAATTAGTTCAGATATTCCTGTTTTAATAGACTTTTTTGCTGATTGGGAAGAGGACAACAATGATGTACATAGTGTTTTAAGAAACGTAGCAGCCGCTTTGGGTGATAAAGCAAAAGTTATTAAAATTGATATTGAAAAAAACGAAACACTAGCAAATGCGTTGAGAATTAAAGGAAACCCAACTTTTATAATTTATAAAGATGGTGAAATGAAATGGCGACAGTCAGGAGCGCAAGATGCTAATACTTTAATAAGTTTGGTAGAGCAATACGTTTAAATACAAATCCTTTTTCAGAATAATATTCTAATATTTTTGGTAATACAAATTGTAATTTTTCACTTGCTTTAACACTGTCATGAAAAACAATAATACTGCCGTTTTCAGTATTTTTAATTACGTTTTCTAAACATTTTTTGTTGGTTATTTTAGTGTCAAAGTCGGCACTTAAAACGTCCCACATTATAATTTTATAACCTTTTTTTCTTATTTTTCTCGATTGTGAAAAGCGTAATTTTCCATAAGGAGGTCTGAATAATTTTAAGCTTTGAGTTTCTAGTTTTGAGTTTTTATGAAAGGCTAATTCGGCTTTATTAATATTATCCAAATAATCAGCTGTTGTTGTTTTAATACCTTTTAAATGGTTATGGGTATGATTACCTATTGAGTGGTTATTCTTAACTATTTTGTGGAAAATTTCAGGGTGTTGTTCTATGTTTTTTCCAATACAAAAAAAAGTAGCTTTAGCATTGTATTTATTTAATTGCTCTAATGTCCATGCTGTAATTTCAGGAGTAGGACCGTCATCAAAAGTTAAATAAATTGCCTTTTCTTTTTTAGAAAAACTCCAAACCCAATTTCTAAAAAGAAATTTAACAAGGCTTGGAGTTTTTACAAAATAAGGTTTCATGTGATTTTATTTATTGTTTTTTAATTGTCACATGTTGTTCGCTAATAATCATTACCCTAGGAGATAAGCTTTTAGTATGCTCGTTTCATTTATTTATTCTTCATCGCTCATTAAAAACTCAAATAGTTTTAAGTAGTCAACATATTCATCTTTAATTGAAGTAGCGTACGCTTCATCATCAAAACGAATTGCGGTTTTAACAATTTGGTCGTACATTAATAAACTACGTTCAACTTCGGTGAAAACACTTTCAATTTCGGACTCATCAAATTGACTATAATAGGTCAAATTTTCTTGTAATGCCTTTTTTAATTCGGAAGCTAATTTTCTAGCTTTTTCATTTTTATCTAAACGATAGTATAAATCTATATAAGCAATTAACATACTATAATGTCCAAATTTATGTACTGGCATTTTTTCTAAAGAAATGTCTAAAATTTCTTCAGCTTTTTCTAATTGATCTTCATTAATTAAAGCTTTTGCCAATCGCTCCATATTATTTCGGTACGAGACTGAATTTTTACGCGTTTCAGGGTCTAAATAGATATTATCATCAGTGATGTTTCTCCAATCCCAATTCTTCACGTTTTTGTACATAATATCAGTATTTATACGGCCCATTTCAAAGAAGTTTCCTTCATCTGGAGTTCTAATTGGTACTAATCGGTAAGCCATTCCATCTAATTGTAAATAATCTTTTAACCAAATATATTCTTCAGCTGCTTGTGCTCCACCAGTAAAATATATTGGTTTTTCCCAATTATTGTTGGCTAAAATATCAAGCATTAAAATCCTATTTTTAGAAAGTGCACTTGAAACTTCAATATCAATATAAGGAACAATTAAATGAGCATCTTTTTCTGCTACAACACCATTTCTTAAAACAGTTTCTTTATCTACTGGAATTCTAATTTTATTTGTTGGTAATACTTTTTCATTAATTCCATCATCATCTAAATCGTAAAAAGTAACTTCTTTATCACTTTCAATCCATTTCATAAAATAATTAATATCAACAATAGAGTCTTTTAGTTGAGGGAAAATTTGTTCAAAGTAATAAGCAACATCTAGTGAGCCTACCTTGTATTTATCGTGCGTTAATTGAGAAGGAATAGGGTCTGCTAAGTATGTTTTTCGTTTCATTTGATCTATATACCAATCGGTTTGAAAAAGACTGGTGTTCACCAATTTCATATCAGTTCTGTAATTTTCTACTTCTTGCATATACCACAAAGGGAAAGTATCATTATCTCCAATAGTAAATAGTATAGCATTTTCAGCACAAGAATCTAAATAGGCTTTTGCGTTTAAGTGAGAAGTATAACGATTAGATCTATCATGATCGTCCCAATTTTCAAAAGCCATTAATGTTGGTACAGCTACTAATGAAACTAGTGTAACGGCTATAGCTATTGAGTTTTTATTTGCATAATTTTTTAAGTATTCAAATAATGCGAGTACACCAAAACCTACCCAAATGGCAAAAATATAGAAGGATCCTACAACGGCATAATCCCGTTCTCTTGGTTCAAATGGTTTTGGGTTGGTATAAAATATAATGGCTAACCCTGTAAATGCAAAGAATAGGAGTAGCGTATAAAAATCGTTTTTATTATTTTTTAGTTGAAAAACAAGCCCAATAATTCCTAAAATTAAAGGAAGGAAATAGTAAGTATTTCGCCCTTTATTATTTTTAACATCAGAAGGTAAGTTGTCTTGAGTTCCTAAGCGTAATTCATCAATAAACGAAATACCGCTTAACCAATTTCCATTTTGTAAATCGAGATTTCCTTGCTCATCATTTTGTCTTCCAACAAAATTCCACATAAAATATCTTCCATACATATATCCAAATTGAAAATCGACCATAAATTTTATGTTTTCAATAAAAGTGGGTCTACGTTTACTACTTTGAGGTATACCAGCAATAGATTTATAGTTTCTAATTACACCAGCATCAGTACTTACCATTCTTGGAATAAAACCTTTGTGCTTACTACTCCAATTAGGTAAAGCGTCTTTATAATTATTTACAATTACATATTTGTTGGTTTTTTCGTCTTTTTCGTATTTTGGCTTATCATCTCTTGTTGGGTTTTCACTATCAGCATCTCTATTGTAAATCAGTGAATAATATGTATCATAAAAAACATTAGCATCACCATATTGTTCTCTGTCATAATACGCTAATAATTCTCTTGCACTTGACGGATTATTTTCATTAATAGTGGTGTTTGCATTTGCTCTAATAGGCAACATTAACCAACTTGAAAATCCAATCATAATAAATAATACCGAAAGAATTAGCGTGTTAGCACCAACCTTGTTTTTTTTATGAGTATAATTTAGTCCGAAGTAAAAAGCAGCAATTAAGAGTAAGAAGGCAATAATACTTCCAGAGTTAAAAGGCAATCCTATTGAATTCACAAAAAATAATTCTAACGCACTAAAATATTTTAAGGTATATGGAAATAACATTTTAAACACAAATACTAAAACTAATATAGAAACTACATTAGCAATAATAAACTGTTTAGGAGTTAAGTTTGTGTACTTTTTATAGATGTATAAAAATACAATAGATGGTATTACTAATAATGATAAAATATGAACACCAAATGATAAACCAACTACAAAACTAATTAATAATAGCCATTTATTTCCTTGAGGTTTGTCCATCTCAGTTTCCCAACGTAATCCTAGCCAAAACAATAAGGCCATTAAAAATGAAGACATTGCATATACTTCACCTTCAACTGCGCTGTACCAAAAGCTATCAGAAAATGTATAGGTTAATGCACCAACAAGTCCGCTTCCTAAAATTGCAATTGATGTACTTTTTGCTAATTCAGATGAATTTTTCAGCAATCTTTTAGCTAGAGCAGTTATAGTCCAAAACATAAATAAGATTGTAAAAGCACTTGCTAAAGCCGACATAAAGTTTACCATTTTAGCTATTTCAGTAACTTCAGTGGTAAACATTGCGAAAAAAGCGCCTAACATTTGAAACAAAGGAGCTCCAGGCGGATGCCCAACTTCTAGTTTTACAGCAGTAGAAATGTATTCTCCACAATCCCAGTAACTAACTGTAGGCTCAAGAGTTAACGTGTACGTAACTAATGCAATTGCGAAAGTGGCCCAACCAAGAATGGTGTTCCATTTTGAAAAATTAAATGAATTCATAAAAAATTTTTTATTGAGGCGAATTTAGTAAAATTAAACTTAAATATTGAAACTTAGATTGATATGGAACGGGAATAAAGTATTAAAGTGTTGTTAAATTTGATTTATTAAAAAAAAACAAATATTTATTTGCTGTTTTAAAACTTTACATTAAATTTGCAGCCTTAAATTGACCTATGGTGTAATGGTAGCACTCCGGTTTTTGGTATCGTCAGTCAAGGTTCGAGTCCTTGTAGGTCAACTAGAGAAATTAATAATCCCTTTAAACTTAAATGTTTAGAGGGATTTGTTTTTTATAGCAAAGTTATTTTGAAGTATTAAATAGAAAAAGAGCCTAATCGGCTCTTTTTCTATTTAACTACACAAGTAGTAGCTATGATTTTCACTTAAATTAATAAACTATTGTAAAAGTAGAAACTACATATGGTGTATATATTGGTCTACTATTTTTTTAATTTCTTCGGGCTTGTTAAATAAACGCTCATTCATATCCTTGTCATTAAAACTTTTTAATCTTTTAACAAAGCCATTTATTGTTCCTTCAGGGAAAACACCATCTTTTTGATAGAAGCTACTGTCTTTTTCTAAACATTCAGCAGATTCGTAACATGAAGTAGGTAGGCTATTTAAAGAGTTATATAATGCTTTATGTTCATCATTAAAAATATTAACGTTCACATACATTTTGTTTGCCTTTTCTAAAGAATCTTCGGCTAAAATACCTTCTTTAGCAGCCATTATCATTGCAGCCATTAAATGGTATAAATCGGCTGATCCATCTGGAGATCTAAGTTCAACAGTTTGTTTTCCTGGTATATATGGAACATCACCTCTTTCTTGTGGATTGGCATCTTTAATCATATTTGTTTTTGCAATCCAACCAAGTGGAACTCTAATAAGAACTGATCTATTACTATCTCCCCAGCAAACCATTGTTGGTGCTTCTTGATGCGGAACAAGTCTTAGGTATGATGTTGGTAATGAATTGCCAAATGCAGTGATAGATCGTGCTTTATCTAAGATCCCAGCCATAAATTTCTTAGCAATATCAGTTAAACCAACGTCATCGTTCATGTAGTTTATGCCGTCTTTTTCAAGCATCATGTGTATATGTAGACCACTTCCAGCTTTGCCGACTGTAATTTTAGGGGCAAAACTAATTGTAACCCCATGTTTTTGACCTAGCATTCTAAGTATCCATTTAGAAACAATCAATTGTTCAACTGCTTCTTCAGCATCAACAGGTGTGAATTCAATTTCATGTTGTTCATACATTTGGGTGTCAGTAGTGAAATTACCTACTTCAGAATGACCATATTTAATTTTACCACCACATTGGGCAATAGTTAGTAAAGCTTCTGTTCTAAGATTTTCCCAATTTGTAAAAGGTGAGGCTTCATGATAACCTCTTTGATCTTTAGAAGGATATAAATCATTTTTTTCACTAATGATATAGTATTCTAATTCCCCCATCGCTTTAAAAGTATAGCCAGTATCTTTTGTAAATTGAGTTGAAGCTTTCTTTAAAATATATTCAGGAGCACTTTCAAGAGGTTGTCCTCCTTTAATGTAAAATGAACAAAGAATATCTAAAGTTGGGTGTTCTGTAAACGGATTTACAAAAGCAGTTCTAAATCTTGGAATAACATATAAATCACTAAAATCTGCATCTATATAAGAAAATAAACTTGAGCCATCTACGCGCTCTCCAGTTGATAATATTGATTCAAGATAATCTTTACTGGTAATAACAAAATTTAAGGTTTTCAGTTTTCCATCTTCACCTACATATCTAAAATTCAACATTTCAATATGATGGTCATCAATAAATTTAATAATATCGTATTTTGTGAATTCTCGAGCTGGTTTTTTAAGATGTTTAACCAGTTTATTTGGGTTCATTAATATTTCTAAATCTCTCATTATAAGTATTCTTTCTATTGTTAAATTCTAAATCGTTTTCTTTAAAAAAACGTTAACAAATATATCACCTTTTGAAGTAAATATCAGTAAAATATATGCAACTACTTATGGTATTCTACCATATAAATGGAAATAAGATTACAGCATAAAACTGCTCCTTTTTGATTAGAATAATTTTAGAGAATGAAAATAAGAATTCACCTAAATTAAAATGAATTTAAGATTTTAATGATTAATTTTTTAAAACTTTATATTTTAAAAGTAATTACAGGCAATTTAGCATGATTTGCTAAATCTTCACCTAAACTTCCAGTAAATAAGTGAGCTAAACCTCTTCTTCCGCTTGTATTTAATAAAATTACATCAGCGTCAATTACATTTGAAAAGTTTAAAATACCTAATTCAACAGAAACATCATTGTAAATGTTTAACGTATAATCACCTAAATCAAATTCATTTATGAAATTTCTAATGGCGTCACTAGATTCTTTTGTTGTTTCAAAATTATGAATTGTATTTATTTTAAGTAAATGTAATCGAGCATGAAAAAGAGATGCGAAACTTAATATTTTTTGAAAAGCTACTTTGCTTTTTTGTTCAAAATTAGAAGCAAAAACAATATTTTCAATTTTAAATTTGTCAACTTCACTCTTTACAACTAAAACAGGTACATCAGAATTTCTAACAACTTTTTCTGTATTTGAACCAACCAACATTTCTTCAAGTCCAGAAGTACCTTTAGATCCCATAACTATTAAGTCTATAGATTGTTTTTTACTCTCATCTATAATACCGTCATAAGCCTTATGAAACTGTACTGAATCTTCAATTTCTATGCCATCAAAAAAAGGTAATTTTTTAAAATCCTCAAATTTTTCATGAGCTCGTTTTAAAAATAACAAAGTAGTTGGAGCATTGTTAGAATTTCCAAAACTAGATGGGTCAACAACACCAGTTGGTAACTCGAGCATATGTAATAAAAATATTTTCGAATTTGTAACTTTGGCTATGTCAGTTGCAACCTTAGCAGCATATTTTGCTTGGTCAGAAAAATCAATGGGAACTAAGATATTTTTCATAGAAATTTAATGTAAATAATATTATATGAGATGTAAAGTTAATAATTTTAAATTAAAAAGAAGAATGAATTTTTATCATTTAAAAAATTGTTAGTATATTTGCACCGAATTAGGATAATTTAGAAGGATAGGAGGGGACAATAAGTCCCCTCTTTTTATACTACTATAATGGATAAAGGAAAAGTAATAGGTTTATTAAACGATGCTCTTGAAGAAAATAAAGAGTTATTTTTGATAGAATTAAAATTTTTAGCTGACAACAAAATTTATGTTGAAGTTGATGGCGATAATGGAGTTACATTAAAAGAATGTATTAGAATTAGTCGAGAAATTGAACAAAATTTAGATAGAGAAGAGGAAGATTTTTCATTAGAAGTAACCTCTCCTGATGTTGCTAACCCATTAAAAGTTAAAAGGCAGTATATAAAAAACATCAATCGTATTTTGGATGTAAAGTTACGAGATAACAAAAATATTCAAGGGCAGCTTAAAAGTGTAACGGATACTAATATAGAGTTAGAATGGAAAGCACGAGAGCCAAAACCAATAGGAAAAGGAAAAATAACTGTAGTTAAGAACGAAGTAATACAGTTTGAAGATATATTAGAAGCAAAAGTGAAAATAATATTTTAATTTAGAGAATGCATGGAAAATTTAGCATTAATTGAGTCATTTTCAGAGTTTAAAGGAGATAAAGATATAGATAGAGTAACGCTAATGGCGATACTTGAAGAGGTTTTTAGAGCAGCTTTAAAAAGAAAATTTGGATCTGATGATAACTTTGATATCATTATTAATCCAGATAAAGGGGATTTAGAAATTTGGAGAAACAGAATTGTTGTAGCTGATGGAATGTCAGAAGATGATAACGAAGAAATTGAACTTTCTGAAGCTCGAAAAATTGAACCAGATTTTGAAATTGGAGAAGATGTGTCAGAAGAAGTGAAATTAATAGATCTTGGTAGAAGAGCAATTTTAGCTTTACGTCAAAATTTAATTTCAAAAATATATGAACATGATAGCACAAATACCTTTAAGCATTTTAAAGAATTAGAAGGTGATATTTATAGTGCAGAAGTTCATCATATTCGTCATAACGCGATAATTTTGTTAGATGATGATGGAAACGAAATTGTTTTACCAAAAAGTGAGCAAATTCGTTCAGATTACTTTAGAAAAGGTGATTCAGTACGTGGTATTATTAAATCGGTTGAATTAAGAGGTAATAAACCAGTAATTATATTATCAAGAACAGCACCTGAATTTTTAGTTAAATTATTTGAACAAGAAATTCCTGAAGTTTTTGATGGTTTAATTACCATTGAAAAAGTTGCAAGAATACCTGGTGAAAAAGCAAAAGTAGCTGTAGATTCTTACGATGATAGAATTGATCCAGTAGGAGCATGTGTTGGTATGAAAGGATCTCGTATTCATGGAATTGTACGTGAATTAGGAAACGAAAATATTGATGTGCTTAATTACACTAAAAACACACAGCTTTTTATAGCAAGAGCATTAAGTCCTGCAAAAGTAGTATCCATGGTAATTCATGAAGAAGAAGGCAGGGAAGATGGTAAAAAAGGACGTGTGGATGTATTTTTATTACCTGAAGAAGTATCAAAAGCTATTGGGAAAAACGGAGTAAATATTCGTTTAGCATCACAATTAACAGGTTACGAATTAGACGTTCAAAGAGAAGGTGTACAAGCAGAGGATGATGTTGAATTAACAGAATTTTCTGACGTAATTGAGGCTTGGGTAATCCAAGAATTCAATAAAATTGGTCTAGATACAGCAAGAAGTGTATTAGAAAAAGACGTAATAGAACTTTTAAAAAGAACTGATTTAGAAGAAGAAACTATTTTAGAAGTTCAAAAAATATTAAGAGAAGAATTCGAGGATTAATTTCTGAAAATTCAACAATAATAGGCTTAAAATTAATTATATGGCTGACGACAAAACATTGAGACTAAACAAAGTATTACGAGAATTAAACATTTCGTTAGATAGAGCTGTTGAGCATTTAGCTCATAGTGGTTTTGAAATAGAAGCAAGACCAACAACTAAAATATCTAATGAAGAATACAAAATACTATTGGACGGTTTTCAAACTGATAAAAGTAAAAAGGTAGCTTCAAAAGAGGTAGGTGAAGAAAAGCGAAAGGAGAAAGAAGCAATTAAAATTGCTCTTGATGAAAAACTCGAGCAAAAACGCCTTGAAGAAGAAGCAAAAAGAGTTGTCGTTAAAGCCAAAGCTGAAAGATTAGAGGTTAAAACTGTTGGTAAAATAGATATCGAGCCAAAAAAAGAAGAAGTTATTAAGCAAAAGAAAGAAGAACCAAAAACGGTTGAAGTTGAAGAAAAACAGCAGGTAGTGGTTGACAAACCAAAACCAGTTGAAAAAGTTAAAGTTGAAGAACCAAAAGTTGTAGCTCCAAAAGTTGAGAAGGATAAGCCAAAAGTTATTGAAGAAGTTCCAACTAAAAAAACAGTTGAGCGTCCAAAGATAGCTGTTAAAGAAACTGCAAAAGAAGTTCCTTCAGAAAAAATAAAAGAGGCTACTAAAGAACCTATTAAGGGCATTATTAGTGATGTGGCTAAAGAAGAAGATAAAGAAGCAGAACCAGGAACTCAAACAATTGAAACTCAATATAAAAAATTAAGTGGGCCTAATTTTACAGGTAAAACAATTGACTTAAAACAGTTTGAAAGACCTAAAAAGAAAAAGCCAGAAGCTGTTGTTAAAAAACAAGCTGAAGCTGATGCAAACAAAAAGAAAAGAAGAAGAATAGTTAAAAAAGCTCAACCACTCAATCCAAGAAAACCTGGTGCTCCTGGACAAAGACAGCCTAGAGGACCTGTAAGACCTGCTGCTGGAGCAAGAAAACAACTCGTAAAAGTTGAACCAACCGAAGCAGATGTACAAAAACAAGTTAGAGAAACTTTAGAAAAGCTACAGGGAAAATCTAAAAAAGGAAAAGGAGCAAAATATAGAAGAGATAAAAGAGAGCAACATAGAGAGCAATCTGATATAAATCAAGAATTACAAGCATTCGAAAGTAAAGTTCTAAAAGTAACTGAGTTTGTTACGGTTAGTGAAATTGCAACAATGATGAATATTCCTGTTACAAATATCATTTCTACTTGTATGTCCTTGGGAATGATGGTGACTATGAATCAACGTTTAGATGCAGAAACCATTGTAATAGTAGCAGAAGAATTTGATTATACGGTTGATTTCGTAGGAGCTGAAGTAGAAGAATCTATTGAAGAACATAAAGATACTGCCGAAGAATTAGAAACTAGAGCGCCAATTATTACAATAATGGGTCATGTTGATCACGGTAAAACATCATTACTTGATTATATACGTGAAGAAAATGTAATAGCTGGTGAATCAGGAGGTATTACGCAGCACATTGGAGCTTATGGAGTTGAATTAAAAAGTGGTCAAAGAATAGCATTTTTAGATACACCAGGTCACGAAGCTTTTACAGCAATGCGTGCTCGTGGAGGACAAGTTGCTGATATTGTAATTATTGTAATAGCTGCGGATGATGATATCATGCCACAAACAAAAGAAGCAATTAGCCACGCACAAGCAGCAAGTGTTCCAATTGTTTTTGCAATAAATAAAATTGATAAGCCAACAGCTAATCCAGATAAAATTAAAGAGCAACTTTCAGCTATGAATTTATTGGTTGAAGATTGGGGAGGTAAAATACAATCGCATAATATTTCTGCAAAAACTGGTGATGGTGTAGATGAATTACTTGAAAAAGTACTGTTAGAAGCGGAAATGTTAGATTTAAAAGCAAACCCAAACAAGCGTGCAGTTGGTACAGTTGTGGAAGCTTTATTAGATAAAGGTCGTGGATATGTTTCTACAATTTTGGTTCAAGAAGGAACATTAAAAATTGGAGATTATATGTTAGCTGGAAAGCATAGCGGTAAAGTAAAAGCTATGTTTGATGAACGTGGAAATAATATGAGTCAAGCAAAACCTTCAACACCAGTTTCAATACTTGGTTTAGATGGTGCTCCACAAGCGGGAGATAAATTTCATATTTTTGAAGATGAAAAAGAAGCAAAACAAATTGCAACCAAACGTGCACAATTACAACGTGAGCAATCTGTAAGAACACAACGTCATATTACTTTAGATGAAATTGGACGTAGAATAGCATTAGGAGACTTTAAAGAATTAAACATTATTTTAAAAGGAGATGTTGATGGTTCTGTTGAAGCTTTAACTGATTCTTTCCAAAAACTTTCTACAGATGAAATTCAAGTAAACATTATACATAAAGGAGTTGGAGCAATTACAGAATCTGATGTATTACTAGCTTCTGCTTCTGATGCAATTATTATTGGATTTAATGTAAGACCATCTGGAAATGCAAGATTATTAGCTGATAATGAAGAAATTGATGTTAGAACATATTCTATTATCTATAATGCTATTAATGATTTACGTGATGCAATGGAGGGAATGTTATCTGCCGAGATTAAAGAGGAGGTAATAGGTAATGTTGAAATTAGAGAAATTTATAAAATTTCTAAAGTTGGAAATATCGCTGGTTGTATGGTTGTAAGTGGTAAAATATTAAGATCTTCTAAAATTAGAATTATAAGAGATAGTGTGGTAATCCATTCAGGTGAATTATCAGCATTAAAACGTTTTAAAGATGATGCAAAAGAAGTTGCAAAAGGATACGATTGTGGTATTCAAATTAAAAACTTTAATGATATTGAAATTGGCGACGTAATTGAAGCTTACCATGAAGTTGAAGTTAAAAAGAAACTTAAAAGAAACTAATACATATTAATACTCATAAAAAAAGCGTGCAATTTGCACGCTTTTTTTATGGATAAAAATCGCTAAATTTTATCTTCCAAAACTATAGCTCCTGAAAATTTATCTTTAATAATAATCAAAACCCTATCCGCTTCTATTCGCGTATTAAAATTACCAACTTGAGTTTTCCAATCTGGTTGTTTTGATGCGTCAATAAAAGTTTTGTATTCGGGGAAAGAAGCTTCAAAATTGCGTTTAATTTTGTAGGCTTCTGTTTCATACCCATTATAAAGTTGAATTTTATATACGATAGAGCTTTTATTTTTTTTATTAAAATTTCTTTTTTGCTCAATTAAATTATTAATTTTTTCATTTTCACTCTGTGAATATGAACTTATAGTTCCAACTAAAAGTGCTAAAAATGCAGTGAAATATATTTTTTTTAATGAAATTGTCATATTATTTTTAAATTTTCTTCAAATTTATAGTTTTACTTTAAATTTCTATACACATGTGTGTTATTTAGAATGAATATAAATTAGATTTAACACAATTATAACATTTTGATGTTTACATTTAAATGGTACTTTTGTCAAATCCTTTAAAAAATGACTTAAGTCATATATTTTTAAATGAAAATATTGTACCAAACAAGAAGAAAATATTTTTTTTAAGTATGAAAAGTGTGAAATTACACAGTCAATTATCAAGATTAGTCGTTAATAGTCTTGTTTTCCTTTTATTATTCTCACTTAATTTATCAGCTCAAGAAGCAGATGTAGCAAATGGAGAGAAAATCTTCAAATCTACCTGTGCGGCTTGTCATAAATTAGATAAAAAATTAGTAGGACCTGCTTTAAAAGGGATTACGGATAAAAGAGAACAAGAATGGTTAATTTCTTGGATTAAAGATAGTCCGGGAATGATTAAGTCAGGTGATAAACTAGCAATTCAGGTTTTTGAAGAAAACAATAAATTGCCAATGATAGCTAATCCTCAATTGTCTGATCAAGATATTATTGATGTATTAGAGTATACAAAGGGTGAACCAGTAGCTCAAAAAACAGCTGTTGCAGTTCAAGAAGTAGATCCGGGAGTTGCAAGAGGAAAGGAACTTTTTAAGACCAACTGTGCAGCTTGTCACAAGATGGAAGGTAAATTATTAGGTCCTGAACTTTTTAAGATTGGAGATAAGTATGAAGCTGAATGGCTTAAACTTTGGATTAAAGATAACAATGCGTTAATTGCTACAGGAGATAAACTGGCAAAAAAAGCATCTGAATATTCTGCAATTGCAATGACACCATTTCCTCAGCTTTCAGATGAAGATTTAAATGATTTATTAAAGTACTTTGAAGTTGGCGATGCAAAAGAAGTTGCTGTTACAGCTGTAACTTCAAGTAAAGATGAAGAAATTTTCAATAAACCAGGTTTTGGAGTTTTACCAACCCTTGGTGTCACAATTTTAGCATTTTTATTATTGTGGTTAATTGTAACTGCTACAACTGCTAAAAAAGTAGTTGAAGATGAAGAGTCTACGGGAAGTATGTTAAAAACATTGATTTTTAATCCTTTCTTACGTTTCTTAGCAATACTATTTTTCTTATTATTAGGAGCTTGGTTGCTGTTTGGATGGTTAATGCAAATAGATGTCAACGAAGGATATCAACCAATTCAACCAATTGCTTTTTCTCACGCTGTGCACGCTGGTGATAATAAAATAGATTGTCAATATTGTCATTCTTCAGCAAAAAACAGTAAAACTTCAGGTATACCATCTGCAAATGTTTGTATGAACTGTCATAAATCAATTACAGAATATAATGGAGAGTTATTTGGAGATTATACTAAAGAAGACTTAGATAATGAAATTCAAAAAATATATGATGCTGTGGGGTGGGATAAAGACAATCTTCAATATAAAGAAGGTGCTGTTGAAAAACCAATTGAATGGATTAGGATTCATAATTTAGCTGATTTTGCATACTATAATCACTCTCAACACGTAACTGTGGCTGGAGTTGAATGTCAAACTTGTCATGGACCTGTTGAAGAAATGCACGATATGTATCAATTTTCACCACTTACAATGGATTGGTGTATAACTTGCCATAGAGAAACAGAAGTAGATTTAACAGAAAGTGGATACTATAAAAACATTCACGATCAGTTAGCTAAACAGTATGGTGTAGAAAAAGTGACTGCAGCTCAAATGGGAGGTTTAGAATGTGGTAAATGCCACTATTAATATTAATTACGAAGTAAATAACAAGATATAAAATGGCATCAAACAAAAAATACTGGAAAAGTGTTGAAGAGCTAAACGAAAATAGTTCTATTGTTGATACGTTAAGACAAAACGAGTTTGTTGAAGAAATTCCAACAGATGAATTTTTAGGGAATAAAAACAACCTAGAAACCTCATCAACATCACGTAGAGACTTTTTAAAGTATGTAGGATTTACAACAGCAGCGGCTTCATTAGCGGCTTGTGAAGGTCCAGTAGTTAAATCAATTCCTTATGTAATTAAACCAGACGATATAATTCCTGGGGTTGCTGAATATTATGCAACAACTATGGCTGATGGTTTTGATTTTGCAAATGTATTGGTAAAAGTTAGAGAAGGACGTCCAATTAAAATTGAACCAAATAAAGAAGCTAACGGAAAAACAAATGCACGTGTGCAAGCTTCTGTATTATCATTATATGATAGTCTTCGTTTAAAATCACCTAAAACAAATGGTGCTGAAATTTCTTGGACAGATGCAGATAGTCAAATAATTACAAAACTTAATGAAGTTAAAGAAGCTGGTTTACCAATTGCAATTTTAACAGGTACTTGTGTTAGTCCTTCTACCAAGAAATTAATAAATAAATTTAATGAGACTTTCGGTAATGTAAATCATGTAGTATATGATGCAGTTTCTGAATCATCTGCTTTAGATGCTTTTGAAGAAATGTATGGTACAAGAGCATTGCCAGATTACGATTTAGAAAAAGCGGATGTTATTGTTTCTATTGGAGCAGATTTCTTAGGAGATTGGCAAGGAGGAGGTTTCGATGCTGGTTATGCAAAAGGACGTGTTCCAAAGCAAGGGAAAATGTCTCATCATATTCAGATAGAATCAAATATGACGTTATCAGGTGCAAATGCTGATAAACGTGTTATAGTAAAACCATCTGAACAAAATTTAGCACTTATAAAATTATACCAAGCAGTTGTAAAAGGAATTTCTACAAGAGAAGCAACTCCTTTAAATGATGCAATTCAAAAAGCTGCTGCTCAAATTCAAAAAGCAGGAAGTAAAGCTGTTATTTTAACGGGTATTCAAGATAAAAATGCACAGTTACTTGCATTAGCAATAAATAATCATATTAACAGTGAAGTTATTGATGTTGTCGCGACTAAAAATGTAAGGCACGGTAATGATGCTGATGTTACGAAGTTAATTGCGGATATGAATGCTGGTAAAATTGGAGCTGTAATTATTAACAACTCAAACCCAGTATATTCTTTACCAAATTCAACTGAATTTGTTGAAGGCTTGAAAAAAGTAAAATTGTCAGTTGCATTTTCAATGCAAGATAATGAAACAGCAAACGCTGTTCAATATGCATTAGCGACTCCTCATTATTTAGAAGCTTGGGGAGATGTTCTTATCAAAAAAGGACACTATAGCTTAATGCAACCAACAATTAAACCATTGTTTAATACACGTCAGTTTCAAGATGAATTATTAACTTGGACTGGTAGTACAACAACTTATTATGAATTCCTAAAAGATTCTTGGAATACAGATGTATTAAATGGTACTTCTTGGAATAACGCATTACATGATGGTGTTTATATTTCAGAGATTTCTTCTGAAGTTTCTCCTTTAGAAGTTAATGTTGATGGAGCTGCTTCAGAATTGTCAAAAATAACTGGAAGCGATTTCGAATTAGCTTTATACACTAAAGTTGGTTTGGGAGATGGTCAAATGGCGAATAACCCATGGTTACAAGAATTTCCAGATCCAATTACAAGAACTTCTTGGGATAACTACTTAACAATGTCTAAAGCAGATGCTGAAGCACTGGGAGTAATAAATAAAAATGTTGCAAACGGAGCTTTAAATGGTAGTTTAGTAGAAATTACTTCAAATGGAGTTACAGAAACTTTACCCGTATTAATTCAACCAGGTCAAGCAAAAGGTTCTTTAGGTTTGGCATTAGGTTATGGACGTACTCAAGGGTTGAAAGATGAAATGAAAACAGGTAAGAATGCTTACCAATTTTATAAAAACTTTAATAATTTTCAAGCTGATGTTATTTTAAAAGTAGTTGAAGGTGAGCACGAATTTGCTTGCGTACAATTGCATAATACCTTAATGGGTAGAGGTGATATTATTAAGGAAACTACGTTAGATACATACAACGATCATTCATTAGATTCAAGAAAGACGTGGAATAAAGTTCCTGTTGTTTCTTTAGATCATAATGAAGTTGAAGCATCAACAGTTGATTTATGGGAATCTTTTGATAGAACTTTAGGGCATCATTTTAATCTTTCAATAGATTTAAATGCTTGTACAGGATGTGGAGCTTGTGTTATAGCTTGTCACGCTGAAAATAATGTTCCAGTTGTAGGGAAGGATGAAATTAGAAGATCAAGAGATATGCACTGGTTAAGAATTGACCGTTACTATTCTCACGAAGAAGATTTTGCAGGTGATGTTGAAACAAAAGAAAATGGTACAGGAGTTCTTGGATATAAAAACACAATGTCTGATTTAGAAGATCCATCAGAAAACCCTTCAGTTGCTTTTCAACCTGTAATGTGTCAACACTGTAATAAGGCACCTTGTGAAACAGTTTGTCCAGTTGCTGCAACTTCTCACGGTCGCCAAGGTCAAAATCAAATGGCTTATAACAGATGTGTAGGAACACGTTACTGCGCAAATAACTGTCCTTATAAAGTACGTAGATTTAACTGGTTTGAATACCCAGAAAATGATCAGTTTGACTATAATATGAATGATGATTTAGGTAAAATGGTGTTAAATCCAGATGTTACTGTTCGTTCACGTGGAGTTATGGAAAAATGCTCAATGTGTATTCAAATGACACAAGCTACGATCTTAAAAGCTAAGAAAGAAGGCAGACCAGTTAATACAAATGAATTTGAAACGGCTTGTTCTAATGCTTGTAGCACTGGTGCTATGATATTTGGAGATGTCAATCATAAAGAAGATACAATTACAAGCTTAACTGAAGATAAAAGAGCTTATCATTTATTGGAACATATTGGTATAAAACCAAACGTGGTTTATCATGTAAAAGTGAGAAATACGGAAGAAGCATAAAAAATAATATTAATAGATAATAATTAAATAAGAATTATGTCGTCTCATTACGAAGCACCTATAAGAAGACCTTTAATTGTTGGAGATAAAAGCTACCACGATATTACAGTTGAAGTAGCAGCTCCTGTTGAAGGTAAAGCAAATAAATTATGGTGGACAGCATTTATAATTGCACTAGTAGCTTTCCTTTGGGGAGTTGGGTCAATTATATACACTATTGGAACAGGAATTGGAGTTTGGGGATTGAATAAGACCGTAGGTTGGGCTTGGGATATTACCAACTTTGTATGGTGGGTAGGTATTGGTCACGCCGGTACACTTATTTCCGCAGTACTTTTATTATTCCGTCAAAAATGGAGAATGGGTATTAACCGTTCTGCTGAAGCAATGACAATTTTTTCTGTTGTGCAAGCAGGTTTATTCCCAGTAATACATATGGGGCGTGTTTGGAATGCACATTTTGTATTACCACTTCCAAATCAATTTGGTACACTTTGGACTAACTTTAACTCTCCATTATTATGGGATGTTTTCGCGATTTCAACATATTTATCAGTTTCATTAGTTTTCTGGTGGACAGGTTTATTACCAGATTTTGCAATGTTACGTGATAGAGCAGTTAGACCATTTCAGAAGAAAATATACAGCTTATTAAGTTTTGGTTGGAGCGGTAGAGCTAAAGACTGGCAACGTTTTGAAGAAGTTTCATTAGTGTTAGCAGGTTTGGCAACACCATTAGTACTTTCGGTTCATACAATTGTATCATTTGATTTTGCTACATCAGTAATTCCAGGATGGCATACTACAATTTTCCCTCCTTATTTTGTTGCAGGAGCGGTATTCTCAGGATTTGCAATGGTAAACACCTTGTTAATTATAATGAGGAAAGTGTCAAACTTGGAAGCTTATATTACAGTACAACATATTGAATTAATGAACATTGTAATTATGATTACAGGTTCAATAGTTGGTTGTGCTTATATAACAGAATTGTTTATAGCTTGGTATTCAGGTGTTGAATATGAACAATATGCATTTTTAAATAGAGCAACCGGACCATATTGGTGGGCTTATTTATTAATGATGAGTTGTAATGTGTTCTCTCCACAATTTATGTGGTCTAAAAGATTAAGAACAAGTATTATGTTCTCATTCTTTATTTCAATAGTTGTAAACATTGGAATGTGGTTTGAAAGATTTGTAATTATTGTAACATCATTACATAGAGATTATCTACCATCATCTTGGACAATGTTCTCACCAACATTTGTAGATATTGGAATTTATGTGGGAACCATTGGTTTCTTCTTTGTGTTGTTTTTATTATACGCAAGAACATTTCCAGTAATTGCACAAGCAGAGGTTAAATCTATTTTGAAGTCATCAGGTGAACAGTTTAAAAAATTAAGAGACGGAAATCATGAGTAATAAAGTAATACAAGCAATGTATAATGATGATGATATCCTTATGGATGCCGTAAAAGAAGTACGCGCAGCAAATCATCACATTCAAGAAGTTTATACACCATTTCCTGTTCATGGTTTAGACAAAGCCATGGGATTAAAAGGTACACGAATTGCAATTACAGCTTTTATTTATGGTTGTATAGGTTTTGTATTTTCTATTTGGATGATGAACTATATGATGATCGAACAATGGCCACAAGATATTGGTGGTAAGCCAAGTTTTTCATTCATACAAAATATGCCAGCATTTGTGCCTATAATGTTTGAAATGACAGTGTTTTTTGCAGCACATTTAATGGTAATAACATTTTATATGCGTAGTAAATTATGGCCATTTAAAGAAGCTGAAAACCCAGACCCAAGAACAACGGATGATATGTTTGTTATGGAAGTTTCTGTGGAAGGAAATGAAGCTGAATTAGTTTCGTTTTTAGAAAAAACAGGAACAGTTGAAATTAAAGTAACTGAAAAGTAGTTAAAATGAAAAACATTTTAAAAATAACAATAGCATTGGCTTTTACATTTATAGTGTCATCATGTTGGAGTGATAAAACAAAGCCAAATTACCAGTATATGCCCGATATGTATAAGTCTGTTGGGTATGAAACGTATTCTGAAAATCCAAATCATGCAAATGGTATGACCACACAACTTCCTGTTGAAGGAACTATTGCACGTGGACAAGTACCTTATGATTTTGATAATACAAATGAAGGGTATGAAGCGGCAAAAATAGATTCTAAAAATCCATTAGAATTGAATGAAGCTAATTTAGCGAATGGAGAAAAGATGTACACTATTTATTGTAATACTTGTCATGGAAAAACAGGTGTTGGAGATGGAGAATTGGTTAAAAGAGATAAATTTTTAGGAGTTCCTAATTATAAAGACAGAGAAATAACTGAGGGTAGTATTTACCACGTTATTATGTATGGAAGAAATATGATGGGATCACACGCTTCTCAGTTAACAGCTAAAGAGCGTTGGCAAACAACAATGTATGTTCAGCAATTAAGAACTGAACTATTAAAATAACACTTTTACTAAGATAGAATTTAAGAATATGTATACCTTTTCAAGTAAATTAAAAATAGTTGCATTTGCTCTAATGATTATTGGGTTTTTGGGAGTTGGATATGGCTTTTTATCTACACCAAGTTCAGTAGAAGATGTTAAACTAATGATGCAAGATAGTCATGATACTCATGGTGAAGTAGCTACAACTCATCAAGTAGAAGCAGAAGTTGCGGGTCATGATACTTTAGCTAGTGTTGAAACTGAAACACATTCAGATGATGCACATGCAGAACACGTATTACATTTATTGCAAAACAAACCTTGGTCAGCATTATATGTTGCTTTGTTTTTCTTTTTTATGATTTCATTGGGCACATTAGCTTTTTATGCTATTCAACATGCTTCACAAGCTGGTTGGTCTGTTGTATTATATAGAGTTATGGAAGGAATAGCAGCTTATTTGCCTGTTGGTGCAATTTTATTATTTGTATTCTTTGTACTTTCATCATTACATATGAATCATTTATTTGTATGGATGGATCCTGAAGTAGTAGCACATGATGAGCTAATTCAAAATAAAGTAGGTTATTTAAATGTACCATTCTTTTTAATTAGAGCTGCAATTTATATGGCAGGATGGATTTGGTACCAACAACATTCAAGAAAATTAACATTAGCTCAAGATAGCGCTACAGATATAAGTAATTACACAAAATTATTCAAACGTTCAGCAGCATTTTTAGTATTCTTTTTAGTAACAGAATCTATGATGTCTTGGGATTGGATTATGTCTTTAGATCCACATTGGTATAGCACATTATTTGGATGGTATGTATTTGCAAGTATGATTGTTTCAGCAATTACAACAATTGCATTGGTTTCAATATATTTAAAAGGAAAAGGATATTTAGAATTTGTAAACAATAGTCATTTACATGATTTAGCAAAATTTATGTTTGGTTTTAGTATTTTCTGGACCTACTTATGGTTTTCTCAGTTTATGTTAATCTGGTATGCAGATATTCCTGAAGAAGTGACATACTTTGTAACAAGATTTAATGATTATAGATTGCCGTTTTTAGGAATGGTAGTTTTAAACTTTGTATTCCCATTATTGGTGTTAATGAACAGTGATTATAAACGTGTAAACTGGTTTATAGTTTGTACCGGTATTGTAATTTTAATTGGTCATTATATAGATATTTATGTAATGATAATGCCAGCAACAGTTGGAGAACAATGGTTTTTTGGTATTTCTGAAATAAGTTCAGCTTTATTAATTTTAGGAGTATTTATATATGTGGTTTTTAATGCATTAACAAAAGCTCCATTATTAGCAAAAGGGAATCCATTTATAAAAGAAAGTGAACATTTTCACTATTAAAGCATAAAAAATTAGATAGAAAACAGTCCTGAATACATTTTATTCAGGATTTTTTTTATATTTGGCAACACTATACTAACTACTAACAAAAAAATATGACAGCATTACTTTATGTTTTATTGGCAATTGTGCTTGCCGTTGCTATTTGGCAAATAACAAGTATACTCAATTTAAAGGGCGTAATCGCCACTGAAAAAGATAATAATACCCAAGGAGTCTTATTTGCGGCCTTTGGAATTTTCTTCTATGGTTTAATGATATTTTCGTTTTGGAAATATTCGGTAATTTTATTACCAGATGCAGCTTCAATAGAAGGCGAAAGTTATGACACACTATATTTAGTAACTATGTTACTAATTTTAGTTGTTCAAGCAATTACCCAATTTTTACTATTCTATTTTGCTTTTAAATATAGAGGTATTAAAGGAAGAAAAGCTGTATTTTATGCTGATAGTCATAAATTGGAAATGATTTGGACAATTATTCCAGCAATAACTTTGTCGGGATTAGTATTATATGGACTTTTTGTTTGGAATGACGTTATGGATACTTCAGATGCTGAAAACCCTTTAATTGTTGAAGTTTATGCTAAACAATTTCAATGGGAAGCTCGATACGCTGGAGAAGATAATGAATTAGGTTTAGCCAACGTACGTAATATTAAAGGGATTAATACTATGGGGGTTGATATGACAGATAAAAATGCATTGGATGATGTGCCTGTTCGTGAATTGCGTTTGCCTAAAGGACGTAAAGTTATTTTTAAGTTTCGTTCACAAGATGTATTACACTCCGCTTATATGCCACACTTTAGAGCTCAAATGAACTGTGTTCCTGGTATGGTTACTCAATTTGCATTCACTCCAAGTATGACTACTGAAGAAATGAGGTTGAATGATAAAACCATTGCTAAAGTGGATGGAATTAACAAAATTAGAGCCGAAAAAGGAGAAGCCCCTTACATATTTGACTACCTTTTATTATGTAATAAAATTTGTGGTGCTTCGCATTACAATATGCAAATGAAAATTGTTGTTCAGGAAGAAGCCGATTTTAATGCTTGGTTGAAAGATCAAAAAACAATGGTTCAAGTTGTTGTTCAATAAAAACTAACTATACTACTAACAAAATATAATTATGTCAGATCATCATCATAAAGAAACATTTGTAACTAAATATATATTTAGTCAAGATCATAAAATGATTTCTAAACAATACTTAGTAACAGGTATTTTTATGGGAATAATAGGCGTGTTAATGTCTATGTTATTCCGTTTACAAATTGCTTGGCCAGATCATTCATTTACTATAATTGAGGCTTTTTTAGGACGTCATCAAGATGGAGGAGTTATGTCACCTGATATTTACTTAGCTTTAGTTACTATTCACGGTACTATCATGGTGTTTTTTGTACTAACAGCGGGTTTAAGTGGTACTTTTAGTAACTTATTAATTCCATTGCAAATTGGTGCTCGTGATATGGCATCTGGTTTTTTAAATATGGTTTCATATTGGTTATTCTTCTTATCAAGTGTAATTATGGTTACTTCACTTTTTGTTGAAGCAGGACCAGCATCTGCAGGTTGGACAATTTATCCACCGTTAAGTGCTTTACCACAAGCTATTCCAGGATCTGGAATGGGAATGACACTTTGGTTAATTTCTATGGCAATATTTATTGCTTCATCTTTACTAGGAGCTTTAAATTATATTGTTACAGTTCTAAACTTACGAACTATAGGAATGAAAATGACAAGGTTACCACTAACAATTTGGGCGTTTTTTGTAACAGCAATAATTGGTGTGGTTTCATTTCCTGTATTATTATCAGCAGCGTTACTTTTGATTTTTGATAGAAGTTTTGGAACATCATTCTTTTTATCAGATATTTTTATCCAAGGTGAAGTTTTACATTATCAAGGAGGTTCTCCTGTATTGTTCGAGCATTTATTCTGGTTCTTAGGGCATCCGGAAGTATATATTGTAATATTACCTGCAATGGGTATAGTTTCTGAAATTATAGCATGTAATTCCCGTAAGCCTATTTTTGGTTATAGAGCAATGATTGGATCAATTATAGCAATCGCGTTTTTATCTACCATTGTTTGGGGGCACCATATGTTTGTTTCTGGGATGAATCCATTTTTGGGATCTGTATTCACATTTACAACTTTGTTAATTGCAATTCCTTCAGCAGTGAAAGCTTTTAACTGGATTACTACAATGTGGAAAGGAAATATACAAATGAACCCAGCAATGCTTTTTTCTATAGGTTTTGTTTCTACATTTATTTCTGGAGGATTAACAGGGATAGTTCTTGGAGACAGTGCACTGGATATTAATGTACACGATACGTACTTTGTGGTTGCCCACTTTCACTTGGTGATGGGTGTATCTGCAATTTATGGGATGTTTGCAGGTGTTTATCATTGGTTTCCTAAAATGTATGGCAGAATGATGAATAAAGTATTAGGTTATTGGCATTTCTGGATTACCGTAGTTGCAGCTTATGGTGTGTTTTTTCCAATGCACTTTGTTGGGCTAGCTGGTTTACCACGTAGATATTATTCAAATACAGCATTTCCATTATTTGATGATGTAGCGGATGTAAATATTGTAATTACTTTATTTGCAATTTTGGGTGGTGCGGCACAAATTATATTCTTAGCAAATTTCTTTATTAGTATTTATAAAGGGAAAAAGGCAGAACAAAATCCTTGGAGATCTAATACATTAGAGTGGACAACTCCAGTTGAGCATGTTCATGGGAACTGGCCAGGAGAAATTCCTGCGGTTCATCGTTGGCCATATGATTATAGTAAACCAGGACAACCTGAAGATTTTGTCACCCAAATTACACCTTTAATGGATGGTGAAGAGGAATCTTAAAAAATATAAAATATTATAAAATGAAAACCTTTCTTTTTTTTAGAAAGGTTTTTTTATTTCTGCTATCTTTGTTTTTATGAACGAAAACTTGAATCCTGAAAAAAAAGATTTTACTTCTGAAGAATTGGATGTTGAAAAAAAATTACGCCCATTAACCTTTGATGATTTTACAGGTCAGGAACAAGTATTAGAAAACTTAAAAATTTTTGTTGAAGCAGCCAATTTAAGAGGCGAAGCTTTAGATCACACCTTGTTTCACGGTCCTCCAGGATTAGGAAAAACTACGTTAGCACATATTCTTGCCAATGAATTAAATGTTGGCTTAAAAATCACCTCAGGTCCTGTATTAGATAAACCAGGAGATTTAGCGGGGTTGCTTACCAATTTAAGTGAACGTGATGTATTATTTATTGATGAAATTCATAGATTAAGTCCAATTGTTGAAGAGTATTTATATTCAGCAATGGAAGATTATCGTATTGATATTATGATTGAATCTGGGCCAAACGCCCGAACTGTTCAAATAGATTTAGAGCCATTTACCTTAATTGGTGCAACAACACGCTCAGGCTTGTTAACGGCACCTATGCGAGCTCGTTTTGGAATTAGCAGCCGATTACAATATTACAGTGCAGAATTGTTAACTACAATTATTCAAAGAAGTGCTACTATTTTAAAAGTTCCAATTTCAATGGAATCGGCAATAGAAATAGCAGGTAGAAGTAGAGGTACACCACGAATTGCAAATGCATTACTTCGTAGAGTTAGAGATTTTGCTCAAATTAAAGGCAATGGAACTATTGATATTACGATCGCTAAATATGCTTTAAATGCATTAAATGTTGATGCGCACGGATTGGATGAAATGGATAATAAAATTTTAACTACCATTATAGATAAATTTAAAGGAGGTCCAGTTGGAATTAGCACAATTGCAACTGCGGTAGGAGAAAATGTAGAAACCATTGAAGAAGTTTATGAACCTTTTTTAATTCAAGAAGGTTTTATTATGCGAACACCACGCGGACGTGAAGTAACAGAACTTGCTTATAAACATTTGGGTAAAATAAAAGGACTTAATCAAGGAGAACTATTTTAATTTTTTTTGTGATTGTCATCACAAAACTAAAAATACTTCACTGTACTTTTGTCTTGTAAAT
This sequence comes from uncultured Lutibacter sp., assembly GCF_937891065.1. Classification (GTDB taxonomy): domain Bacteria; phylum Bacteroidota; class Bacteroidia; order Flavobacteriales; family Flavobacteriaceae; genus Lutibacter. The sequence continues at coordinate 28,311 of NZ_CALAEQ010000082.1, forward strand.
AATTATAAACTTGTAAGTTAACAATGAGTTTTAAACAACTATTTCCTTTTTTAACTTGGCTTCCATTAGTAAAAAAATCTTGGAAAGATGATTTAATTGCTGGATTAACAGGGACTATAATAGTTATTCCGCAAGCAGTAGCCTTTGCGTTAATAGCTGGGATGCCACCAGTTTACGGTTTTTATATTGCTATGATTGCTCCTGTTATTGCAGCACTTTGGGGATCTTCAAATCACTTAATATCTGGTCCAACAACTACAAGTTCAATTGTTGTTTTTGCAATTATCACAAAATATTATCATCCGGAGAACGAAATAGACTTATATATTTCAATGACCATTGTATTGTCATTTATGGCTGGAGTTATTAAGTTGTTAATGGGGCTTTTTAAAATGGGAAAACTTGTTGATTTTGTCTCAAACTCGGTTGTAATTGGTTTTACAGCTGGAGCAGGAATCTTAATTGCATTTAAACAATTAAAACATGTTTTTGGGATAAATGTACCCCAAGGTTCTAAGATATACGAAGTTGTAAATTATATAATTTTACACATTAAAGAAACCAATTATTATGCTTTAATTGTTGCTTTAGTAACACTTTTAATTGCTATTATAATAAAAAAATTCATAAAGAAAATTGGAAGATTTAATTTATTAATTGCAATGGTATTAGGAACTTTACTAGCAATTTATATGGGTGGAGAAAACTCAGGTATTCAAACAGTTGGAAATATACCAAGCCATTTGCCCCCTTTTAAAATTCCGAATTTCAGTTTTGATTGGATGCAGAAGTTATTTCCAGGAGCAATTGTTTTAGCGCTTTTAGGGTTGGTTGAAGCGGTTTCAATTTCAAGAGCTGTTGCTTTACATTCACATCAAAAGTTAAATAATAATCAGGAATTTATTGGACAAGGGTTGTCAAATATAATTCCTAGTTTTTTCTCATGTTATGCAAGTTCGGGTTCTTTTACGCGTTCAGGTGTAAATTATCAGGCAGGAGCTAAAACACCTCTTTCAGCAATTATTGCTGGACTTGGTTTAATACTTGTTTTATTATTTGGAGCCAAATATGCTTCTTTCTTACCCAAACCTGCAATGGGAGGAATTATTTTATTGGTAGGTTATAACTTAATTGATTTTAAACATATAAAACTAATATATATGAGCAGTAAAAGAGAACTGCTCGTATTCAGCTTAACTTTATTAGGTACTTTATTTTTACATTTAGAACAAGCGGTAATTTTAGGAATTGCAGTATCGTTAATTTTTTATTTAGAACGTACTTCTAAACCAAATGTGGCTGAATTAGGTTTAAATATTGACAAAAAATTTGTGAATATAATCAGAGATTCATCAGTAGAAGAATGTCCACAAATAAAAGTGATACGTATTGATGGTTCACTTTATTTTGGAGCCGTTGAGGAAATTTCAAACTTTTTTATGAGTTTGTATGAAAAAAACACTTACAAACATGTTTTGGTCTTGTCAAATGGAATTAATTTTATTGATTTGGCAGGAGCAGAATGGTTAACTCATGAAGTTGGCAAATGGAAGGCGAGAGGTGGTGGAATTTATTTTTCTGGATTAAAAATTATAAGCCAAGATGTTCTAAATAATGGAGGTTTTTCTGAAAGAATTGGTTATGAAAATTTCTTTAAAGATAAGAATACTGCTATTTCTACAATTTACAATAAATTAGAGAGCGATATATGTGAGAATTGTTCGGTGAAAATTTTTAAAGAATGTAAAAATGAAATTGAGTCTTAAAGATATATTTCCAATTTTTGAATGGTTACCAAATTATAATAAATCTTGGTTAAAAGGAGACCTTTCAGCAGGTTTAACAGTTGGAATTATGTTGGTTCCACAAGGTATTGCGTATGCCATGATTGCTGGGTTACCGCCAATTTATGGATTGTATACCGCTATGATTCCTCAAATCATCTATGCGATTTTTGGAACATCTAGACAACTAGCAGTTGGGCCTGTAGCTATGGATTCATTAATTGTAGCATCAGGAGTGGCAACATTAGCAGAAATTGGTACTGAAAATTTTATTGAATTTGCAATACTTCTAGCTTTTATGATGGGAGTTTTACAAGTAATATTTGGATTGTTTAAATTGGGGTTTTTGGTTAATTTTTTGTCAAGGCCAGTAATTAGCGGATTTACTTCTGCAGCTGCTTTAATAATTGCATTCAGTCAGTTAAAGCATTTACTTGGGGTTAATATTCAAGGTGATAATAAGTTACATAGTATTGTTATAGCGCTATTTCAACACTTAAAAGATATTAATTATATAGCTTTTGCAATAGGAGGGATTTCAATCTTAATTTTAATTTTCTTTAAACGAATAACAACTAAAATACCAGCTGCTTTAATTGTGGTAGTATTTGGGATTTTAGTTGTGAAATATTTAAAATTAGATGAAGCAGGAGTTCAAATAATAGGAAATATACCAGAAGGATTACCATCTTTTAAAATGCCGAGTTTTAATATTGAAATAATGAAAGAGTTATTTCCTATTGCCCTAACGTTATCTTTTATTGCATTTTTAGAAGCAATATCAGTTGCAAAAGCAATTGAATTGAAACATAATAATACCTATAAAGTAATAGCAAATAAAGAGTTAATCGCTCTTGGAATGGGGAATATTATTGGCTCATTTTTCCAAACATATCCAGCAACTGGAGGATTGTCTAGATCAGCTGTCAATAATCAAGTAGGAGCAAAAACACCAATGGCTGCAATTATTGCGAGCGTTGTAATTGGGTTTACATTACTTTTTTTAACTCCAGTTTTTTACTATTTACCAAAGTCAATTATTGCAGCAATAATTATAGTAGCAGTTTATGGATTGCTTGACTTTAAAGTTCCTAAACAAATTTTAAAATATTCGAAAAGAGAATTAATAATTTTAAATAGTACTCTTATAGTAACAGCAGTTGTTGGAATAAAAGAAGGGATTTTTATAGGGGTTATTTTATCAATGGCAATGTTAATTTATAGAAGCACAAAGCCTCATATTGCTATTTTAGGAAAAGTTTCAGGGACTCATTTCTATAGAAACATAAAAAGATTTGAAGGACTTTTAGAGGTTAATGAAGCTATTTTAATAGTACGGTTTGATGCACAACTTTATTTTGCAAACGTTCAGTATTTTAAAGATAAATTAGAAGAGTATGTTATAGAGAAAGGAGAGAATTTAAAACTAATTATAATTGATGGAGAAAGCATAAATAGTATTGATAGTTCAGGTGTTTATATGTTATATGAAATTATTAAAAAGTACAATAATTTAAATATTGATATAGTTTTTACAGGGATGAAAGGTCCTGTTAGAGATGTTTTTGAAAAAAGTGAAATCATGAAAGAAATTAGCTATAAAAACTGTTTTATGAGTATTCAAGAAGCTGTTGATTCTTTTGATAAAAATTCAAATAATAAAGAAAATGGTCGTAACTTTATTAAATACGTTAAACAAACGAATCGTTAAATTTTTCTAAAAATAAAATTTTATGTAACTTGAATCACAAAAACATAAAATCTAACTTGTAGTTTTGAATTTCAAAATGTAAATTTAATAACATAAAAATCAGATAATTATGAAAGTTGAACAATTGTTTACAGGATGCTTGGCGGAAATGGCATATTATATTCATTCCAATGGAGAAGCCGCAATAATTGACCCTTTAAGAGAAACTGAACCATATATTGAAATGGCAAAAGCTGATGGAGCTAAAATTAAATATATTTTTTTAACTCACTTTCATGCAGATTTTGTGTCTGGTCAAGTTGACTTAGCAAAAAAGACTGGAGCAACCATCGTTTTTGGTCCAAATGCAGATCCTATTTATGATATTCACCAAGGAAAAGATGGTGAAAATTTTAAAATTGGAGATTTAACACTTAAACTTTTACACACCCCTGGGCATACCATGGAATCTTCATCTTATTTATTAATTGATGAAAAAGGTAATAAACCTTATGTGTTTACAGGAGATTGTTTATTTATTGGTGATGTTGGTCGCCCAGATTTAGCTGTTAAATCTGATTTAACACAAGCTGATTTGGCAGGTCATTTATTTGATTCTCTTCGAAATAAGATAATGACTTTACCTGATGATATTATAGTATATCCAAATCATGGAGCAGGTTCAGCCTGTGGTAAAAATATGAGCTCTGAAACTTTTGATACCTTAGGAAATCAAAAGAAAACAAACTATGCTTTAAGAGCTGATATGACTAAAGAAGAATTTATTGTGGAAGTTACAACTGGATTAAAACCACCACCACAATATTTTGGGAATAATGTTAGAATGAATAAAGGTATTAACATTAGTATTGATGAAGTTATACACAGAGGTACTATTCCAATTGATGCTGATTCATTCAAAGAAATAAGTGAGCAAAATGATATTTTGGTATTAGATACTCGTACCAAAGAAATTTATGCTGAAGAAGGTACCGTTCCGGGTGCTTGGTATATTGGTCTTGAAGGAGGTTTTGCACCTTGGGTTGGAGCATTAATTAAAGATATTAATCAAAAAATAATTTTTATTGCTGAAGAAGGAAGAGAACATGAAGTTGTAATTCGTCTTTCGCGTGTTGGATACGACCATACTTTAGGTTATTTACGTGGTGGAATTCATTCATGGAAAGCAGCAGGGCATAAAGTAGATAAAATTGGTTCTATATCTGCAACTCAATTTGCAAATAAACTAAAAGATGATTCTATGCAAGTTGCGATGGATGTTAGAAAAGAATCAGAATATTTATCTGAACAT
>NZ_CALAEQ010000083.1 GCF_937891065.1 uncultured Lutibacter sp.
GTAGGATATTTATTTCTAGACAAGAAAAAAATTATAGATGTTAAAGCATTGAATAAGCTAAAAAGATATATTACAGAACATAAAATAACAATTATTCATGCACATTCATCATCTTATTTTACAGCTGTTTTAGTAAAATTTTTAATTCCAAAAATTAAAATAGTATGGCATAATCATTATGGGAATGCAGTTAATTTAACTTTACGCAAAATTTTACCGCTAAAATTTGCTTCGTATTTTTTTAAAAGTATCATTTCAGTAAATACCATGTTAAATGATTGGGCGAAGTTAAAATTAAAAGCAGCTCATAACTATTACTTACCAAATTTTGCAGTATTAGATGCTAATATTCTAGCAACTACTAATTTAAAAGGGGCACATGGAAAACGGATAGTTTGTTTGGCAAATTTAAGACCAGAAAAAGATCATATCAATTTATTAAAAGCATTTCAGCGAGTGAATGAAATACATTCAGATTGGACCTTGCATTTGGTGGGATTAGCTATACAAGATACGTATGCTACAGAAATTAAGGAGTATATAGTCCATCATAAATTAAGTAATCATGTATTTTTGTACGGTAGCTGTTATGATACTTCATTTATTTTAGAACAAGCCTCCATTGGAGTGTTAGCATCAAAATCAGAAGGATTGCCTGTTGCATTGCTTGAGTATGGTTTGGCTAAGTTACCGGTTGTAGTCACTGATGTTGGAGAATGCGCAAAAGTAGTGAAACATAAAAGAAGTGGCATGGTGGTAGCTCCCAATAATGAAGTAGCATTGGCAAAGGCTTTAGAAATGTTGGTGTTAGATAAAAAATTGTGTTCAGAATTGAGTACTACTTTATATGAAACTGTTCAAATGAACTATTCAAAATCAAATTTTATACAAACGTTAATAGCGATATACAACCTTGATTAATTTTTCAAAACATACACGCTTATACGCATCCCTTTTCCATTTGCTGTTGGGCGTTTTACTGTTGTCTGGTTTGATTACCAAAGTATATTCTGGCTTGATCGTATTTTTTGGAGTTTTGTTTATTGTTAGGAATAAGAATAAATACAATGATGCCATTTTTTGGAGTGGCTATATGATAGGTGCTGAAGTCTTGTTTCGCATGTCTGGCGGGATGTTCTTTCATGAATTACCAAAATATTCCGTATTGTTATTTTTAGTAACAGGCTTGTTGGTGGAACGAAAAAGACATCATGTTTCAGTAAGTTATTTGGTATACATGTTACTTTTACTGATAGGAATTGCGTTTGTAGATATCCCTTTTAATGAATCAATACGGAAGGCGATTGCATTCAATTTGAGTGGGCCTATATTATTAGGGTTGTCTGCCATTTATTTTTACAAACGGGAACTTACCATACAGCAATTATTAGACTTGCTGTTTGTCATGGTACTCCCCATTATTTCAATGTTAAGTTTGCTGTATTTTAAAACCCCCAACATTGAAGATATCCGTTTTGGAGGAGCAGCTAATTTTGCTGCTTCAGGAGGGTTTGGGCCTAATCAGGTAGCCACTATTTTAGGATTTGGGGTGTTTATTTTTGCGATATTTCTAATTTTAAAAGAACGAATTTTCACAACTTTGATAGTTGATTTATTGGTGTTTACCTACTTAATATTTAGGGGATTATTAACATTTTCGAGAGGAGGAATGATTACCGCTTTTATAGCTTTAGGAGCCTTTATATTTTTTTATATTTTAGTTCGAAAAGATAAAGTGAAACAATTGATGAAGTATGCAGGTTTGGCAGCACTTTTTGGAATTGTATTGGTAGTATATACAGCAAATATAACTGGTGGGATGTTCATAAACAGATACACCAATAAAAATGCATCAGGCGTTGAAAAGGCAGATATTTCAGCAGGAAGAGTTGAAATATTTGTGACCGAAATAGAAGGTTTTTTAGAAAACCCTATTTTTGGATTGGGCGTTGGGGGAAGTAAATATTACAGGTTGGAAGAACTAGATAAATTGGCAGCTTCTCACAACGAAATTAGTCGATTAATAGCAGAACATGGGTTGATTGGTATTTTCGTTTTATTATTATTAATTGTGATTCCTGCAAGGCATATACTAAGCCAGTCTTTTTTAGCAAGAGCTTTTTTAAGTTC
>NZ_CALAEQ010000084.1 GCF_937891065.1 uncultured Lutibacter sp.
TAATTTGAATTGCAATAAACTTTCTATAGATTCCTGCCTGCGCAGGAATGACAATCACACCGTCACCCTGAATGCAGCGAAGGATCTCTCACAAACTTCCAAAAATCACCCCTATTAAATAATTAGACCTTAAAGGTAGTATTATCATACCTTTAAGCTTAATTTATTAAATTATAATTAAAAAAAAACAAAAATAAAGAAGAAAAACACTATAAAACAGCATTATTTTAACTTAACTAATAACAAATCAACTACTTAAAGGAGTTTAAAAATAAAAAATGTATATTTACAATCAATTGGTATTCAATTATTTAAAATTAAATACAAATAAATAATTCTAATTTATCTAAAAAAATGAATGTTTTCCCAATTCAATAATTGCATAATAGAAATTATATATGTAGTTTTGCTTACTAATTGTAATAACAGAAGTTTATTAACCTATTTCAAATTAAAAAGAATATTAATTAAAAAGTAAAAAAATGAAACACTTAAAAAAATTGTCGTTAGCCTTTTTGCTAACTACCCTATTTAGTATCAGTTTTACATCTTGTATTGATACAGACGTAGACCCTGCTGTAGAAGCTATCTATGCTGCACAAGCTGATTTAATTGCTGCACAAAGTGCGGTACAAAATGCTGAGGCTGCTTATTTAACAGCTCAAGCAAATGCTGAACAAGCTGCTGCTGATGAACTTGCTGCAATTACAGCTCGTTACACGGCAATGACTATAATTGAGCTAGAAGAAGCTAGAGCTGCTGCAGATTTAGCTGTTGAAGAAGCTAGAATAGCAATGTTACTAGCACAAGCACAATTTGACCAAGATTTAGCGCAAATTGCTGATGCTATCAGAACAGCTGCGAATGCTGAAGCTGGAAGACATGCTACTGATTATGCAACTGCTATGAGTCAACTTTCCGCTCTAAGAGGTGAGAGATTGACATTAACTCAAGCAATTGCAGACAACCAATTATTCATGCAAAGTACTGCTACAAATGCAGAAATGACTTGGGCAGTTTATTTAGCTAATTTAGAAAGAGACGTTCTTGCAAAAGAAGCAAGCGTTATTGCTAATGAAGAATATATTGTAAGAGCAAATGCATATTTAGGCGATTATGATGCTATGGTAATAGCACTTGATGCAGCTAATGCAGCTGTAACTGCTAAACAAGCAGAAATTCAAGCGTTATTAGATGAAGATACTCAAATAGACACTGATATTGCTGCTGCTGGTACTTTTGATGCTTTTCAAACGGACTATGAAGCTTTATTATTAACTTTAGAAGGTGATGGTTCAGAAACTGCTGCCCCTATTTCTGGGTTAGAAGGAAACTTAGCTTTTTATACAACATCAGCTACTACACTTTCTACTGTTACTATTCCTGGTTTAAATACTACTATTGCTAATTATGATGGTACTACTACAACACTTGGAGGTGTTGTCTCTACTACTGCAACAGCTGAAACTAATGCTGGTGGTGCTATAACTACAGCTGAAGCTGCTTTAGGAACTTCTTTAGGTGCTCCTTCTGCTGGTAATGCTCCTTCTACTCTTACAACATTATATGCTGCTTTATTTAATGCTCAATTAGAAAAAGCTGACGCAACTGCTGCTTTAACTACTTTAGTAGGTATCATTGCTGGTTTAGAAGGTTCTTTACAAACTGCTGCAAATGATTTAAATGCTGCACAAATAACTTATGATGGTGGTATTGTAGCTGTCGATGCTTTAGTAACATCTACTGGAGCTGCAGTATCTACTGCACAAGCTGGTGTTACTACTGCAATTGCTAACTATGAACTTTGGAGAGACCGTTTTGAAGGTGGTACTACTGTAAATGGTGGTTTCTATTGGGAAGATACTTTACCAGCTGTATCTGTTGTTTTAGGTGATACTGTATTAGGTACGCATACTGATGCTTCTGGAGCTGCTACAACTTCTTATGTTAGAGTTGCATCTTGGACTTATAATGATGTTGCACCTGTTGGAGCAGGACCTGAAGATACTTATACTCCACTTACAATTGATACTGCACAACAAGCAACAATTGATGGTGTTGCAGAACTTGCTATTCTTGGTAATGGTACTATAACACAAGGTGATTATGTAACTGCATATCCATTAGCTGGAAACACTGAAACTTACTTTATTGAAGTAGGATTGGATGATGTTTCATATAGTAACTTAGTTCAAATGAATTTAGCTTCTACTGCTTTAGGTAATGAAGATATATTTGATAACCCTCCAGTATTTGGAGATGGTGCTACAGGTGATGCAGATGCATATTCAGTACTTTGGGATGCACAGCTTGCTGAAATAAATGCTCTTGATGCTCAAGCCAATTTTGGTGTAGATTTAGCTGCTAAACAATTAATATATGATGATTTAAAAGCAGTTTATGAAGATGAATTGAATTTATTAGATGCTGCACAACTTTTAGAAGCTAATAAAATTGCTGCTATTGTTGCTCCACAGAGTGCCGTTAATACTGCTGTTACTGCTTTAGGAACTACTTTAGGAACCCCTATCGTTACCTCTACAGTTTCAACAGCTACAACATTATATGCTGCTTTATGGAATGCTGAAATTGCAAACCTAATTGCTGATGCTGCTTTAGCAACTCATTTGGCTACAACTGTACCAATGTACGAAGCACAATTAGCAACTGCAGAAGGAGATTTAGTTACAGCTAACAATATGATATCTGAAATCAATATCTTAATTGTAAGATTAACTGCTGATATTGCTGCATTAACTGCTGAATATGAAGCTTTAGTTGCAACACCTTTATATGCTGCACAACAAGTAAGAATATTAGAAATTGCTGATGAGATTGCGGTATTAACTGCTGAAAAAGCGGTATTAACTACTGAAGCAAGTGCTTTAGCTATCACTATTATGTTTGAAGGTTCTGGTTCTGTAGCTGCTATTGATGCTGCTATTGTTACTGCTCAAGCTGTTATTGATGGAGCTCCAGCATACTTAGCTATAAAAGCTGCACAAATTGCATTAGGTGAAGTTTCTGTTGAAAATTTACAAGCTGCAATTGATAATCAAATGATACAATTAGCTGATTTAGATGCTGAAATAGCAGCCAAAATGATTGAAGCTGATGGTTACTTAGCTTTATTAAATGAGGCATTAGGAAACTAAGATTCTTTAAGTGAAATATATAAGGGCTGTTTAGGCAGCCCTTTATAAAACAAATTTTTAATTCTTAAAGAACTAAGACATATGAAAAAATATTTAATATTAAGCTTTATCCTTCTCATTTCACTTACGAGTGCGAATGCGCAGAGTAAAGATTCAAAATCAAATTGTAAAAGTAGTGATACTTGCAATGTTGTTAAATATGCACCAGAGAAAGGAGATTTTACTGCTGCCATGCTTTTTGGTAGAGGCGCATTTCTAAATGGAGGTCTACAAGTACCAAGTTCTAACGGTTCTGTTTCAGGTATTGCACCCTACGCAAATGACGTAGATGCAAACTCTAACTACATTAGTAATATGGTAGGTGCTGAAGGTAGATATTACGTTACAGATAAATTCGCCCTTACTTTAAGTGGTGGAGCTATTTTTCGTAATACGCCATCACAACTAGCTATACCAGCTGTAATAGATGTAAATGGAAACACTATTATTCAAGGGTACAATGCAGTAATTGCTGATGAACGTGTTGATGCAAATGCTACACTAGGAGTTCAATGGTTATTTAATACAAAAAATGATAGGTTATTCCCTTATGTAGGAGTTGCTTTACCATTTGATTATGCAAGAAGATCATTATTTGATCCAACTATAACTGTCGCTGACAACGGTAATGTAAACATTACTGATTTAACTGCACGCCACATTGATATTACGGCGTTTGGAATACAAGCAGTTGCAGGTGTAGATTATTACGTAGCTAAAGATGTATTCTTTGGTTTCGAAATCAAACCAGTTTCTTATAACTATGCATTTAGTGTAAAATCACCAGCAGATGGTATGATTAAACTAGAAGCAGACACAAATACAACATCATTCTTTGCCCAATTTTCTTTCAAACTTGGGTTCAAATTTTAATTTGTAGGTAAATAAAAATTGATTTAAGGGTTGCGAAAGCAACCCTTTTTTTATGCTTTAACTTTTCTAGTATCAAGAAAAAAAACCAGTAATTAAACATAAAACTTGTCACTAGTTAAATTTTACTAATAATTTAAGTACAATCAATCGGTTGGTTTAACGTAAAATTGACCTAGCAATTTTGAAAAACTCCTTAGCTATTTATTAAAATCTCTTTAGCAAATTTGTGAAACTCCTTAGCAATTTTGAAAAACTACTTAGTAAATAATTTTTTCTCCTTAGTAAATTTAAAAAACACCTTAGTAATTTCTTTAAGCATCAATAAAAAGCAGCAACTCTGTCATCCTGAGCGCAAGACTTTTCCATTGCACTGTAATCCTGAGCCTGTAAAAGAACCCTCTCTATTTCACATTGTACAGTCATTCCTGCGTAGGCAGGAATCCATACAAGCCTTAAATAATTGCGAAAGACTTTATCATTAACACACAAATAAAAAAGACAAACAAACAATTATATGCTATAGATTCCTGCATACGCAGGAATGACAAGGAAAATTACTTATAATCCATTAACAATTGGAACTGTCATCCTGAATCGCAGCAATACGTCATTCCTGCGAAGGCAGGAATCCATACAAGCCTTAAATAAGTGCGCAAGACTTTATCATTAACACCAAAATAAAAAAGACAAACAAACAATTATAATGCTATAGATTCCTGCCTACGCAGGAATGACAAGGAAAATTACTTATAATCCATTAACAATTGGAACTGTCATCCTGAATCGCAGCAATACGTCATTCCTGTGAAGGTAGGAAACCATACTAATCACGCAAAACATCATCATACCAATCAACTGATAAGTCGACCCAATTACTATTATCAGTTTCAATTAATTTAATTTTCCAAGCCCGTTTCCACTTTTTTAAATTCTTTTCTCGTTCAATAGCTTCTTTTACATCTTGAAAGGCTTCAAAATAAACCAATCTGTTTACCCCATACTTTTGAGTAAAGCCTTTTATAATTGCTTTCTTGTGCTCATAAACTCTTCTTTGTAAATCATTTGTTACTCCAATGTATAAAGTACCTCTTATTTTACTTGCTAATAGATAAACGAAATATTGGTGATTTGTTTTCATAGCTATTTTTGGATTCCTGCCTACGCAGGAATGACATATTCATTCTTTTTCTAATGTTATTATACACTAATTCGAACAATTTATTTATAATTCATAGATAATTGTATGCGTTTACGAGCAACATCCACCTCTAAAACTTTAACAATAACTTGTTGATGCAAAGTTACTATTGAACTTACATCACTTACAAATTTATCGGATAAATTGGAAACATGTACCAAGCCGCTTTCTTTAATTCCAATATCAACAAAACAACCAAAATTGGTAATATTATTCACGATGCCTGGCAATAATTGTCCTTCGTGTAAATCATTTATGGTTCTAATATTTTGGTTAAACGTAAATACTTTTGCCTTTTTACGAGGATCTAATCCTGGTTTTTCCAATTCAGAAATAATATCCTTTAACGTAGGCAAACCAATAGTTCCCGTACAATATTTTTGAAGTTCTATTTTTTGAAGTACTACTTTATTTCCAATCAAATCAGAAATTGAGCATTTTTCATCTTTTGCCATTTTTGCAATAATCGGATAACTTTCAGGATGTACCGCGGAATCGTCTAAAGGGTTTTTAGCATTTTTAATTCGTAAAAAACCTGCTCCTTGCTCATACGCTTTGTTTCCTAAACGTGCTACTTTTTTAATTTCGTTTCTTGACGTAAACGCACCGTTTTCATCTCTATAATTTACAATATTCTCAGCCAATTTCGGCCCAATACCTGACACGTAACTCAACAAAGAAACACTTGCCGTATTGATATTGACCCCTATAGAATTTACACAACTTTCTACAACCGTATCTAATGAAGTTTTTAATTTAGTTTGGTCAACATCGTGCTGATATTGCCCAACTCCTATAGATTTTGCATCAATTTTTACCAATTCCGCCAACGGATCAGCCAATCTTCTACCTATTGAAACTGAACCTCTAACAGTGACATCATAATTAGGGAATTCGTCACGAGCAATTTTTGAAGCTGAATAAATACTTGCTCCCGCTTCGCTAACCACAAAAACCTCAACGTCTTTACTAAATCTCATTTTCCGAATTAACTGTTCCGTTTCTCTTGATGCCGTGCCATTTCCAATAGCAATTGCTTCAATTTTATAAGCATCAACTAATGAATTTATCTTTTTCATGGCGCCAATAGCATCATTTTGAGGTGCGTGAGGATAAATAGTTTCATTATACTCTAACCCACCTTGTGCATTTAAACAAACTACTTTACACCCAGATCTAAACCCTGGATCTATAGCCAATATTGTTTTTTCACCTAAAGGAGCGCCTAACAATAATTGTTGCAAGTTTTTCGCAAAAACTTTAATTGCTTCTTCATCTGCTCTTTCTTTTGAACTATTTAAAATTTCATTTGATAGCGCCGGAAATAACAAACGTTTATAAGCATCTTGAATCACTAATTTAATTTGAAAAGCACAATCGTTATTGGAATTAATAATGCTGGCTTCCATTTTCTCCAACGCACGCTCATTGTCAATTTCAACTTTTACGCGAATAAAGCCTTCTTTTTCTGCTCTTAAAATTGCTAAAAATCGATGCGACGGACAGCGATTTAAACTTTCTGACCATTCAAAATAACCGCTATATTTTTGTGCTTTTTCATCCTCTTTTTTTGCCTTTACAACTTTGGTTGTAATACTTGCAAATTTTTCTAACTGATAACGAATATTGTTTCTAATATCTGTACGTTCATTTATCCATTCTGCAATAATAAATCTAGCGCCTTCTAGTGCGTCTTCAATAGATTCAACTTCATTATTTACATATTCTGAAGCTGTATATTCCAAATCATTCACTCGTTGACTCATTATCATTTTAGCCAACGGCTCTAACCCGTTTTTACGAGCAGTTTCAGCCTTTGTCTTACGTTTTTTCTTATAAGGAAGATAAATATCTTCTAATGTTGTTATGTTGGTTGTGGCTTCAATTTTTGATTTTAATTCCTCCGTTAAAACTTCTTGTTCTTCTAACGCTTTTAAAATTGTCACTTTTCGCTTTTCTAACTCTTCAAACTGTGTTTTAAATTTTACAATATCACCTATTTGAACTTCATCTAAATTACCTGTACGCTCTTTTCTATAACGCGAAATAAACGGAATAGTGCAATCTTCATTTAAAAGTTGAATGGTGTTTTCAATAGATTTTGAAGGAAGATTTGTTTGTGACTTTATAAAGTTTAGTAATTGCATTGGCTAAGTATTAGAAAACACAAATATATTGTTTCTAATGTTTTTAAACATACAGAAACCTACAAATAACAATTTTCACTTAAAGTAACGGAGCTTTTTAAAAAAGTAACGGAGCTTTTCAAAAAAGTAACTGAGCTTTTAAAATAAGTAACTGAGCTTTTTAAAAAAGTAACTGAACTTTTTTTCATTTTCTAGGTAGTCTATCTCTAATATGATAAAAGAATATAGTTTTGTTGTACCTGCGAAGGCAGGTATCCATGCGTTGTAATTTGAATTGCAATAAACTTTCTATAGATTCCTGCCTGCGCAGGAATGAC
>NZ_CALAEQ010000085.1 GCF_937891065.1 uncultured Lutibacter sp.
ATATCAACAACGTGTTTTTCTAATTCTTCTTTATTGATAACAATTTTCATTCCTTGCCCACCTAATACATAAGAAGGGCGAACTAAAATTGGAAAATCTAAATTATCTGCAATTGCAGAAGCTTCATCAGCGGTTGTTGCAGTTCCATATTCTGGAAAAGGTATTTTTAAATCTACTAATAATTCTGAAAAACGTTTTCTGTCTTCTGCTAAATCTAAGGCTTCAAAACTAGTTCCTATTATTTTAACTCCCCACTTTTCTAATTTTTCAGCTAATTTTAATGCCGTTTGCCCACCTAATTGAACAATAACTCCTTCTGGCTTTTCATGATTAATTATATCATAGATATGTTCCCAAAAAACAGGTTCAAAATATAATTTATCGGCTGTATCAAAATCTGTAGAAACAGTTTCTGGATTACAGTTAATCATAATTGTTTCATAACCACACTCTTTTGCAGCTAAAACACCGTGAACACAACAATAATCAAACTCAATTCCTTGTCCAATTCTGTTTGGACCTGAACCTAAGACTACAATTTTTTTCTTGTCGGTTACAACACTTTCATTATCTGAATAACTTCCCTTAGAAGTAATCATTTTATTTTCAAAAGTAGAATAATAATAAGGTGTTTGCGCATCAAACTCAGCAGCACAGGTGTCTACAAGCTTATAAACTCTATTAATATCTAATTCTGTTCTTTTTGCGTGGACTTCACTCTCCCAACATCCTAACATATGAGCAATTTGTCTGTCTGCAAATCCTTTCTGCTTTGCTTCAAGCAACAATTCGTATGTTAATGATTCTAATTTGTAAGTTGAAATTTCATTTTCTAATGCTAATAATTCTTCATATTGTTTTAAAAACCACATATCAATTTTTGTGATCTCGTGAATTCTACTTAATGGAATCCCCATTTGAAGTGCATCATAAATTACAAAAACACGATCCCAACTTGCGTATGTTAATTTTTGAATAATGGTATCATAATCCTTCTCTCCCTTTCCATCGGCTCCTAAACCATTACGTTTTATTTCTAATGATTGTGTTGCTTTATGTAATGCTTCTTGGAATGAACGCCCAATTCCCATTACTTCTCCAACCGATTTCATTTGCAAACCTAAAGTTCTGTCTGCTCCTTCAAATTTATCAAAATTCCAACGTGGTATTTTAACAATTACATAATCTAATGTTGGTTCAAATAAGGCTGAAGTTGTTTTGGTAATTTGATTATTTAATTCATCTAAATGATAACCCAGCGCTAATTTAGCAGCAATTTTAGCAATAGGATAACCAGTTGCTTTTGAAGCCAATGCCGATGAACGTGAAACACGTGGATTAATTTCAATAGCAATAATATCTTCTCTTTCATCAGGACTTACAGCAAATTGCACATTACAACCTCCTGCAAAATCACCAATGGAGCGCATCATATGAATTGCCATATCTCTCATCCGTTGATATGTTGTATCACTCAACGTCATTGCAGGTGCAACCGTAATAGAATCTCCAGTATGAATTCCCATAGGATCCATATTTTCAATGGTACATATTATAACAACATTATCGTTTCTATCACGCAACAACTCTAATTCAAACTCTTTCCAACCTAATAAAGCTTTATCAATAATAACCTCATGAATAGGAGAAGCTTCTAAACCTCTACTTAATAATTCATCAAAATCTTCTTTTTTATATACTATGGATGCTCCAAAACCACCCAATGTAAATGATGGACGAATTACCAATGGAAACCCATATTCTTGTGCAATTTCTTTTCCTTTTAAAAATGAATTAGCTACAGTAGATGGCGCTTGACCAATCCCAATTTCAATCATTAATTTACGAAACTGCTCACGATCTTCAGTAATATTTATCGCCGCAATATCAACCCCAATAAGTTGAACATTAAAATCCTTCCAAATACCTTTATCATCAGCTTCAATACATAAATTTAATGCCGTTTGCCCACCCATTGTTGGTAAAACAGCATCAATATTAGGATGCAATTTTAAAATTTCAATAATCGATTTAGTAGTTAAAGGCAACAAATAAACATGATCCGCTAATGATGGATCAGTCATAATTGTTGCTGGATTAGAATTGATTAGTACTACTTCAATTCCTTCTTCTTTTAAGGATCGAATTGCTTGAGAACCAGCGTAATCAAATTCACAAGCTTGACCGATAATAATTGGTCCTGAACCAATTATTAAAATAGATTTTATGTTAGTATTTTTTGGCATTGGAAATTGTAAATTGTAAAATATTAATGTGCAAATATCACTAAAATTCGTTTTTCAAACCAAAATAGTTTTCAAAACTTATTAAAAGGGCATAAAAAAAGGTGTTACTTTAAAAAAGTAACACCTTATATATAAAACTAATGTTTCATTATTTCTTTGGTCTCGGAGCTGAAGATACACTAATGTTCTTTCTACCCTTTGCTCTTCTTCTTGACAACACTTTACGTCCTGTTGCACTAGCCATACGTTCTCTAAAACCGTGCTTATTTCTTCTTTTTCTTTTTGATGGCTGGTATGTTCTTTTTGGCATTACTTATAAATTTTAAAAATCGTGGTTCTTATGTTGTTGCTTTCTTTAAGAATTCCCTCCTTAAAAGCGTTGGCAAATATACAATTACTTTTGCTTTTGACAAATAGATTTTAAAAAAAAATTAAAATAATATTTTTAAGCCAAAAAAGAAATAATTCATACATTTATATTTGACAAATATATTAAAGCATGTATCAAAAACCAATGTTAAAAGAAGGAAGTTTAAAAGGACTCGTTATTGTAGTAACTGGGGGCGGTAGTGGATTAGGGAAATCTATGTCAACTTATTTTTTAGAGCTTGGAGCTCACGTAGTTATTACCTCAAGAAATATTGAAAAATTAAAAAAAGTAAAAATAGAATTAGAAGAAAAAACAGGCGGAACGGTATTAGCTGTGCAATGTGACGTAAGAAATTACACTGAAGTGGAGGCTGTTTTAGCAGCAACTCTTAAAAAATTCGGAAAAGTTGACGGACTTTTAAATAATGCAGCAGGAAATTTTATAAGTCCAACCGAACGCTTATCAGCCAACGCTTTTGATACTATTATCGACATTGTTTTAAAAGGAAGCAAAAATTTTACTTTGGCTTTTGGAAAGCATTGGATAGATATTAAACAACCAAAATCAACCATTTTAAATATTGTTACTACGTATGCTTGGACGGGTTCTGCTTACGTTGTTCCATCTGCAACTGCAAAAGCAGGTGTTTTAGCTATGACACGTTCATTAGCTGTTGAATGGGCAAAATATGGAATTCGTTCCAATGCAATTGCTCCCGGACCGTTTCCAACTGAAGGTGCTTGGGACAGATTATTACCTGGAAATTTAAAAGACAAATTTGACATGAAAAAGAAAGTTCCTGTTGGCAGAGTTGGCGAACATCAGGAATTAGGAAATTTAGCAGCCTATTTAATGAGTGATTTTTCAGCCTATATTAATGGAGAAGTAATTACCATTGATGGTGGTGAATGGCTAAAAGGAGCCGGAGAATTTAATATGCTTGAAGATATTCCTGAAGAAATGTGGGATATGTTAGAAGTTATGATTAGAAATAAAAAAAGCAAATAAACAACTTAAGTGTTATTTTTAATTTTTATCGAATTAAACTATATTATTATCGACTAACAATATATTTTTATTGCTTATCAATTTTATTTATATATATTTGTTTTCAAAATAATTTAATATTGAAAATTCTATGAAAACAAATCAAGTATTAGAAACCGCAGAAATATTTTTTGAATTCTTAAAAGGATTCACATATCTAGGAGGCATAATTTTAGTAACTATAATAATCTATTCTTTTTTTTCACCTACAACTTTTGATGGGTTCTATAAAAAAGAGGCCAATACCATTTCATATAACAACACTAACATAAATTCCCAAAAATCAAATCATGAAGAATTTAAAATAAATCAAAAGAATATACATTTGTTAAATAAACTAACACCATTTTCTAGGTCCTTTCTATTAGTAGAATCTATATTTTACTTAACCATCTCAATATTAATTCTAAGACAACTTAATAATTTTGTTAAAAGCGTGAAGGATTACCATTCCTTCCACAGCAAAAACTCAAAATATTTTACCAACATTGGAAAATATATTAGTTATTTATTTATTTTCGAAATAATAGCCGCATTTGTTCCAATCGTAATAAAAACTGAAGAAAACAAATATCACTCAATTTTCAGCTTCGATATTTCTCCATTCATATATTACATTGCAATTTTTCTATTATCCTATACTATTTCTCAGGTTTTTAAAGAAGGAGAACGATTAAAAATTGAAAGCGAATTAACAATATAACTATGGCTATAATTATAAACTTAGATGTAATGTTAGCAAAGCGTAAAATGTCTTTATCTGAACTTTCAGAAAAAGTAAATATAACAATGGCTAATCTTTCTATTTTAAAAACCAATAAGGCCAAAGCAATTAGATTCTCTACCTTAGAATCAATTTGTGAAGTTCTTGAGTGTCAGCCTGGTGATTTACTAGAATTTAAAGATGAATAACCTCGTTAATTAGGTTTCCCTTTTTATACAAATTAAGAAAATCTTTTATTCATTTGAACGAAGTCTCTATACCCTTCAAATTTTTTTTAAAATTTGAAGGGTTGTACTTTTGTAAATTTAAACATTAAGTGTAATTTTGCCAAAACCTACAAATAATGAAAAACACTAAATATGTTTTTGTAACCGGTGGTGTTACTTCTTCACTTGGAAAAGGGATTATCGCAGCTTCTTTAGCAAAGTTATTACAAGAAAGAGGCTATTCGGTAACCATACAAAAGCTAGACCCTTATATTAATATAGATCCGGGAACTTTAAATCCTTACGAACATGGTGAGTGTTATGTAACTGAAGATGGCGCTGAAACTGACTTAGACTTAGGGCATTACGAGCGTTTTTTAAACATTCCAACATCACAAGCAAATAATGTAACTACAGGGAAAATTTATCAATCTGTAATTAATAAAGAACGTAAAGGAGAGTTTTTAGGTAAAACGGTTCAGGTAGTTCCTCATATTACTGATGAAATTAAAGAACGAATTCAAATATTAGGAAACACAGGCGACTTTGATATTGTTATTACTGAAATTGGAGGAACTGTTGGTGATATAGAATCGCTACCGTATGTAGAATCTGTTCGTCAATTACTGTGGGAATTAGGTCATGAGAATGCCATTGTAATTCATTTAACATTGATACCTTATTTAGCTGCTGCTGGTGAATTAAAAACAAAACCAACACAACATTCTGTTAAAATGTTAATGCAAAGTGGTGTTAGTCCTGATATTTTAGTGTGTAGAACTGAACATAAAATATCTGATTCAATAAAAAATAAATTAGCATTATTTTGTAATGTTAAAAAAGAAGATGTTATTGAATCTATAGATGCAGAAACTATTTACGACGTTCCAAATTTAATGCTGGAAGAAGGTTTAGATATTGTAGTATTGAAAAAATTACAATTACCACAAGATAAACAACCTAAACTTAAAGAATGGAACAACTTTTTAAAAGGTTTTAAAAATCCAAAATACACTATTGAAATTGGATTAGTTGGTAAATATGTAGAATTACATGATGCATACAAATCAATTTCTGAATCATTTATTCATGCAGGTGCACATAATAAAGTTAAAGTAATTATCAATTGGATTCATTCTGAGGATTTAACTTCCGCAAATGCTACCAGAAAATTAAAAAACTTAAACGGTATTTTAGTTGCTCCTGGTTTTGGTGAACGTGGAATTGAGGGGAAAATAGAAGCTATAAAATATGCAAGAGAAAATAATATTCCATTTTTAGGTATTTGCTTAGGAATGCAAATGGCGGTGATTGAATTTTCAAGAAATGTTTTAGGATTAAAAGATGCAAATTCAATTGAAATGAATGAAAAAACTTCTAATCCTGTTATTAATTTAATGGAAGAACAAAAAAGCGTTGTTAATTTTGGAGGAACAATGCGATTAGGAGCTTGGGATTGTAAACTATCTAAAAACAGTAAAGTATTTAATATCTATAAAAAAGAGCTCATAAGCGAACGTCACAGACATAGATATGAGTTTAATAACGATTATTTAGAACAAATAGAAAAAGCAGGAATGATTGCAACAGGAAAAAACCCAGAAACTGGTTTAGTTGAAGTGGTTGAAATTACTTCACATCCTTGGTTTATTGGAGTTCAATACCATCCTGAATACAAAAGCACAGTATTAAATCCACATCCTTTGTTTTTAGATTTTGTAAAAGCTTCTTTGGAACACTCTTTGAACTAACATACAATCATTAATAATAATCTAATTATAACGTTACATTTAGTACATTTGTCGGGCTTTTTAATATTTTTTTAAGAAGCAAATGACAATTTGACATTTTAAACACACACATGGAAGAAAAAAAATTCGACTTAAATTCATTAATAGGTTTTGTTTTATTAGGAGCAATTATGTTATGGTGGATGTGGAGCAATCAGCCAACTCCTGAAGAAATTGAAGCTGAAAAAAACGCAAAAACAGAAGAAGTTCAAAATGTAACTGAATCTGATAAAACAACAACTTTTGATACAACTTCAGAAGAAATAACACAAGCAACTGATTCCATTTCATTAGTAAAAGCACAAACTCAATTAGGTGCATTTGCTTATTCTGCAACTTTAACTGATTCAGAAACTGTTTTAGAAAATGACTTATTAAGATTAGTTATTTCAAACAAAGGTGGACAAATTAAAGAAGCTTTATTAAAAAATTATGTCACCTACGATTCTTTACCATTGTATATTATTAAAGATAATAACTCGTCTTTTAATTTAAACTTTGGAACTTCAGATAATAGAACATTAAATACCAAAGATTTATTTTTTGAACCTTCATTGACTACTAATGGTGAAAACCAAGTACTTTCAATGAAATTAAAAGTTGACAATAATAAATTTTTAGAGTATCTCTACGAAATTAAGCCAAATGAGTATATGGTTGATTTTAACGTGAGATCTCAAGGGTTAAGTTCAACGTTCAATACTTCTCAACAAGTAAACTTAGATTGGGGTTTAGAAGCTTTTAGAAAAGAAAAAAGCATTCGCTATGAAAATCAACAAACTGAGATGTACTATGAAAAAGAAGATGAAAGTATTGATTACTTGTCAATTGGTGGAGAAGATGATGCTGAGGAAGTAAATGTGAATTGGGTTGCATACAAACAACATTTTTTCTCAACAATTTTAATAACTGAACAAGCTTTTGATAAAGCTAATTTAGCTTCAAAAACTTTGGTTGTAGATGAAGAAGTTGATACCACTTTCACAAAAGCATTCTCATTAAAAGCACCTTTAGCTTTACAAAATGGAGAATTAAGCTACAATATGAATTGGTATATTGGACCTAACGATTACCAAATACTAAAAAAATACGATAGAAATATTAAAGAAATTGTAAATCTTGGTTGGGGAATTTTTGGTTATATAAACCGACTAGTTTTTGTACCTGTATTTAACTTTTTACAAGGATTTATTGGTAACTATGGTTTAATTATTATTCTATTAACTATTGTGGTTAGAATAATAATGTCTCCTTTAGTTTATAAATCTTATTTATCAAGTGCCAAAATGAAAGTTTTGAAGCCAGAAATGGAAGAGATAAACAAACGTTTACCTGGTAAAGAAAATGCAATGAAACGCCAACAAGAAACTATGGCTGTACAAAGCAAAGCTGGTGTAAGTCCTTTAGCAGGTTGTATTCCTGCTGTACTTCAAATGCCGGTTTTCTTCGCTTTGTTTAGGTTTTTCCCTTCAAATATAGATTTACGTCAAAAAGGTTTTTTATGGGCAGACGATTTATCTGCTTACGATTCAGTATTTGAACTTCCTTTTCATATTCCAATGTATGGATCTCATATAAGTTTATTCCCAATACTAGCATCAGTGGCTATTTTCTTTTATATGAGAATGAGTCAAAGTCAGCAAATGGGTATGCAACAACCTACTCAAGAAGGAATGCCTGATATGCAAAAGATGATGAAAATGATGATGTACTTTTCTCCTGTAATGATGTTAATTTTCTTTAATATGTATGCAAGTAGTTTAAGTTTATATTACTTTGTTTCAAACTTATTAACTATCATAATTATGTTAATAATTAAACATTACATTATTGACGAAGATAAAATTCTTGCTCAAATTGAAGAAAATAAGAAAAAGCCTAAAAAACAAGGTAAATTTAGAACGCGTTTAAATGATGCTATGAAGCAAGCGCAAGATCAACAAGCAAAACAAAAAAAGAAAAAATAATTCATAAATAAAAATTATAAAAAGCTCAAATCTAAACGTTTGGGCTTTTTTTTTGTAACTTGTATCAAAAGTTGCTTTAAATGTCTTCGTTAATTAGTAAATACAAAATCTTAAAGGATAATAACCTTGTTGTTCAATATCATGAAGGTGTTTTAAATTTAAGTAACTACATCATTTTTGCAGAACAATTATATTCTGATCCTAATTATTCTTCTAACTTTAATCATCTAATATGTATAAGAAAAGTAACTATTAACGCTTCTTTAGATGATATTATTAAATATGTTAAATTTTCTAAAAAGAACTTTAAAACTCCAACCAAAAGATGTATTTCAGTTGTTACAAATACACCAAGCCAAGTAGTTGCCTCAACTTTATTTAAGTTACTTCAAAAAAATATAACACAAGAAGTTGAAATATTTTCAACAAGTGAAAGTGCTTTAGAATGGTTAAATTTAGAACACCCTTTAACTAATGATTTTTTAGAATTTTAGATCTTTATTTATTTTTGTGAACAATCTCACGAATAAAATGCCACAACTAAAGTATACATGGAAAATATAGTTAGTACATTAATTTTATTTACTTTTGATTCTAAATAAATACTCATGAAATTTCTTAAAATATTTTTAACTTATACTTTATTTTCATTTTTAATTATAGCCTGTTCTAAAAATGAAAATAATACAATTCCAATTCCTCAAAACACTTCAAAAGAAGTAACTATTTTTCATATAAATGATCAACATGGAAGCCTAGAGAATTTTTCCAAAATAAAATATATAATTGATAAAGAAAAAGAGGAAACTAATGTTATGGTAGTTTGTGGCGGTGATATATTTTCTGGAAACCCAGTAGTTGACAATCATGATAAAAAAGGTTTCCCTATGATTGATTTAATGAATAAAGTAGGTTTTGATATTTCAACCATTGGAAATCATGAATTTGATTATGGTGAAGTTATCTTAAAAGATAGATTTCAACAAGCTCAATTTTCTTGGATTTGTGCAAACGTTGATATGAATACCTCTGGGATTCCTGAACCAAATGAATATAAAACAATTATTAAAAACGATGTAAAAATTACATTTCTAGGTCTGGTCGAAACCAACGGAAAAGAAGATGATATTATTCCATCTACGCATCCTTGGAGAGTTCAAAATCTGACTTTTCAAAAATATAATTCTGTTATAGATAATTATTCTCAAATAAAAGAAACTGAAAACTCAGATTTATACATTGCACTCACACATTTAGGGGAAAATACAGATAAAAATATAGCTACAAATTACCCCTATTTCGATTTAATTATTGGCGGACATTCACACTCAAAAACAAATACAACTGTCAATAATATTCCCATATTTCAAGCAGGTTCTAATCTAAATTATTTAGGAAAAATTAAATTGACTATAAAAGATAAGGAAATTGAAAATTTAACTTATGATTTAATTAATTTATCAACGTATTCAAATTACGATTCAACGCTTAAATCTTTAATTGACACCTACAATGAAAATGCCAATTTAGACCAAGTAATTGGTTTCTCAGAAGCATATCATGGAAGAGCACAAGTAGGATTTTTTTATACTGATGTACTTAAAAATGAAATGAATGTAGACATAACATTTCAAAATACTGGTGGTGTAAGAGCTGATTTAAATGAAGGTGATATTCTAAAACGAGAAATATATACTATTGACCCTTTTAACAACGGTAGTGTAACTTATACAATGACTGTTGCTGAAATTAAAAACTTTTTAAAAGGTAGTGGGTCTGGATTTTATTATTCAGGTGGCAAAATTGAACAAGACGGCAACGAAATAGTGATTAAAAATGATGCAAATGATATTTTAAGTAACAACACTAATTTAACTATTGGCATAAATGATTATATCCCTGCTGTTTACGACACTTATTTTACACAAACACCAACATTTTTACCATATACAACAGCTGAAGCAATTATCAATTATTTAAGCAATAATTCAAGTCCTATCAACTTTACAAATTATAATAACTATTTTAAATTTGAGTAATTTATTTATTTAAAAAGCCGAGCACATTTTTTTCAATTCTACTCATAATATCACTAACGTCTGACTTCACAAAAGATTCACCTGTGATATTTTCATATAATTCAATATAACGCTCAGAAATTTCATTAATTTTTTCATCAGTCATTTCAGGAACAGTTTGCCCTTCTAACCCTTGGAAATTATTAGCAATTAACCATTGACGCACAAATTCTTTTGATAGTTGCTTTTGAGCTTCACCTTTTTGTTGTCTTTCTTCATAACCTTCAGCATAAAAATAACGTGAAGAATCTGGTGTATGAATTTCATCAATTAAAACAATTTTACCCTCTTTCGTTTTTCCAAATTCATATTTAGTATCCACCAAAATTAAACCACGAGAAGCAGCAATTTCAGTTCCTCTTTTAAACAATGCTTTTGTATAATTTTCTAAAATTTCATAATCTTCTTTTGAAACAATTCCTCTAGAAATTATATCCTCTTTAGAAATATCTTCATCGTGATCACCTTCTTCTGCTTTTGTAGCTGGCGTAATAATTGGTTCTCGAAATTTATCATTTTCTTGCATTCCATCAGGCATTGAAACTCCACATAACAAACGTTTACCTAATTTATATTCACGTGCAGCGTGACCAGACATATATCCACGAATAACCATTTCCACTTTAAAAGGTGTGCACATATAACCAATGGCAACATTTGGATCTGGAATTGCAATAATCCAATTTGGAACAATATCTTTAGTTGCTTCCATCATTTTTGAAGCAATTTGATTTAATATTTGACCTTTAAACGGAATTTGTTTTGGCATAACAACATCAAAAGCTGAAAGTCTATCTGAAGCTATCATTACCAAAATTTCATCATTTAAATTATAAACTTCTCTAACTTTCCCTTTATAAACCGATTTTTGATTTGGAAAATTAAATGCTGTATTATTAATTGTATTGCTCATTTTATTGCTCTTAATATGTTTAATCGTGTAATTTTTAATTTGTTAATTAACTACTCATCAACTACTTCAAAACTTTTATAAGCTGAAATTATTGCTTTTACCAATCTATGTCTTAAAACGTCTTTATCATCTAAATATACAAATCCAATTCCTTTTACTTCTTTCAAAGTAAGCATTGCTTCTTTAAGTCCGGAAACTTGACGTCTAGGCAAATCAATTTGTCCTGGATCACCATTAATCACAAACTTTGCGTTTTTTCCCATACGGGTTAAAAACATTTTCATTTGATTATGAGTAGTATTTTGTGCTTCGTCTAAAATAACAAAAGCATTATCCAACGTTCTTCCACGCATAAATGCTAATGGAGCAATTTGTATTACTCCTTTTTCTATATATGAATCTAATCTTTCAAAAGGAATCATATCGCGCAAAGCATCATATAAAGGTTGCATATAAGGATCTAATTTTTCTTTTAAATCACCTGGTAAAAATCCTAAATTTTCACCAGCTTCAACTGCTGGCCGTGTTAGAATAATTCTTTTAACTTCTTTTTCTTTTAATGCTTTAACTGCTAATGCAACAGCTGTATACGTTTTCCCTGTTCCGGCTGGACCAATAGCAAAAAGCATATCATTTTTCTCCATCAACTCAACCATTTTTCGTTGGTTAGCCGTTTGGGCTTTTATCAATTTTCCACCAACACCATGTACCAAAACTCCATCGGCTAATTTTGAGTTTTTATGCTCGTCACCATTCGTTGTTAAAATACGTTCAATACTATTTTCATCTAACTTATTATAACGGTTAAAATAAGTAATAAG
The DNA here is from genome assembly GCF_937891065.1 of uncultured Lutibacter sp. Lineage (GTDB taxonomy): Bacteria > Bacteroidota > Bacteroidia > Flavobacteriales > Flavobacteriaceae > Lutibacter. Next base: position 12,163 of record NZ_CALAEQ010000085.1, read on the forward strand.
CATCCCTAACCGCTTTTCAAACTCATCTAATATCTCTTTTTCTCCGTAAGCCTTGAGTTCATTCCCTCTAGCTACTATTTTTAGTTTTGGATAATATTTTCGTAAAATTTCTATAGTTGTATTTTGAGCACCAAACAAGTCGCTTGGGTTAATCTCTGTCAGTTCAATTATACGTTCGTTCAAATGATATAGTTGTTAAGTTATAATAAAAATTGTATGCTATTTAACCGAATATTTCATTAGATTTGCATAACAAATGTAATGAATATAGAAGAACTAACTTATACCTAATAGTAATAAGTTTTAAACATTTTATTAAGGATTTACAGTTGTATTTATCAAAAAAAAATCGCAAAAATCCTATATGTCAATAATTACTTTAACAACTGATTTTGGTACTAAAGACCATTTTGTTGGCGCCATAAAAGGAACTATTTACAGCGAATTACCCGACGCTAGAATTGTTGATATATCACACCAAATTTCACCTTTTAATATTACTGAAACAGCTTATATTTTAAAAAATGCTTATAAAAGTTTTCCTGATGGAAGCATTCATATTATTGGTGTAGATTCTGAACTAAATGATGAGAATAAACATATTGCCTTAAAATTGGATAATCATTATTTTATTTGTCCAGATAACGGGGTAATTTCATTGTTAGCTTCAGAAATAAAACCTGAAAAAATTGTTGAAATAAATATCCACGATCGAGTTAAAACAAGCTTTCCAGTACTAGATGTTTTTGTAAAAGTTGCATGTCATATTGCTCGTGGTGGTACTTTAGAAATTATAGGAAAAATTATACCTGAATTTAAACAAATAATTGAATTACAGCCAACTATCTCCACTGACAATAATACTATTTCAGGCAATATCATTTATGTTGATAACTACGGAAATTCTATTAGTAATATTAGTAAAAAATTATTTCAAGATATTGGGAAAGGGCGTGATTTTGAATTAAATGCAAACAGATATACTTTTAAAATAATTCACACTAAATACAGTGATATTATTGATTTTTCATTACCAAAAGATCAACGACAAAAAGACGGAAGCAGAATGGCAATTTTTAATACCTCAAATTATTTAGAAATTGCAATGTACAGAAGTAATTCTAATACTGTTGGAAGTGCTTTTTCTCTTTTAGGATTGAATTACAGAGATGTGTTAGTTGTAAAATTTATTTAAAACTAAACTATGTTTATAAGAATTGTAAAATTGAGTTTTGAAGCATCAAAAATTGAATTGTTTCTTGAAAACTTCAACCAAAACAAACAAAAAATAAGAAATTTTGAGGGGTGTAACTCATTGAAATTATTACAAGATAAAAATAATCCATCTATATTTTTTAGCTATAGTTATTGGGAATCTGAATCTCATTTAGAAGCGTACAGAGATTCTGAATTATTTAAACAAATTTGGAAAAAAACAAAAGCCTGGTTCAACAACAAACCTGAAGCTTGGAGCGTTGATACTGTTGAAAGTTTAACTTAATCATTGATTATTTAAAAATTAAGAAGAAACAACAAATGAAATCTATAGTAATAAAAGAACTAAATTCCTTCTTTTCATCACCAATTGCTTATTTAGTAATTGGTGTTTATTTATTGATTAATGGCTTATTTTTATGGGTTTTTGAAGGTGATTTTAATATTTTACACGCAGGTTTTGCTGATTTAAATAATTACTTTTTTTTAGCGCCTTGGATATTTATTTTTTTAATTCCAGCAATTACGATGCGAAGTTTTTCTGAGGAATTAAATACAGGAACTATAGAAATTTTAAAAACCAAACCTATTACTAATTGGCAACTAATTTTAGGTAAATATATCGGTTCATTTATATTAGTAATCCTAGCTATTATACCAACACTAATTTATGTTTATAGTATTTATCAATTAGGAAATCCGGTTGGGAATATAAAATTCGGAACTACTTTTGGTTCATTTATTGGATTGTTATTTTTAGCAAGCACCTATACATCTATTGGAATATTTTCTTCAACTATTTCAAAAAATCAAATTGTATCATTTATAATTGCAGTTTTTACTTCTTTCATTTTATTTTATGGCTTTGAATCTTTGGCAAATTATAATCTCTTCGGAAATTTAGATTCCACCATTCAAAATATTGGTTTAAACGCTCATTATAAAAGTATTAGCAAAGGAGTTATTGACACTCGAGATTTAGTTTATTTTGCATCTATCACCTTTTTCTTTTTACTATTAACTAATTATAGAATACAACATGAGCAATAAGTATTCTAAAATAGCATTCGTTTTACTTGGGTTATTACTAATCAATTTTATAAGTTCCAAAATTTATAAACGATTTGATTTAACCGAAGATAAACGCTATACATTATCAACTGCAACAAAATCAATTGTTGAAAATATTGAAGATATTATTACTATTAAAGTGTATTTGCAAGGTGATTTTCCTGCTGAATTTAAACGCCTTCAAACAGAAACAAAACAACATTTAGAAGAACTTAAAGCACTTAATAAAAATATCAGATTTAAATTTATAAATCCTTCTGAAATCGCTGAAGAATTGATAAATAAAGATTTAGAACCTAGCAGATTACAAGTGCAAGAAAATGGCAAATTATCTGAAATAATTATTTTCCCTTGGGCTACAGTTTCTTTAAAAAATAAGTCAGAAAATGTAGCACTTTTAAAAGATGTTTTTTCAAACTCACAAAATGAACAATTAGAAAGTTCTATTCAAAATTTAGAATATGCTTTTGCAGATGCTATTCACAAAGTAACCTCCAAAAAGTCAAAAAAAATAGCCATTATTAAAGGAAATGGTGAATTAAATGACATTTATATTGCCGACTTTTTACTTAAAATAAATGAGTATTACTTCTTAGCTCCTTTTACGTTAGATTCTGTAGAAAAACAACCTCAAAAAACACTTAATGACATTTCTAAATTTGATTTAATTATTGTTGCAAAACCAACTGAGAAATTTTCGGAAGAAGAAAAATTCACTGTAGATCAATTTATAATGAATGGTGGTAAAACACTTTGGTTAATTGATAATGTTCAAGCTGAATTGGATAGTTTAATGCAAACAGGGGAGGCATTAGCATATCCAAGAGATTTAGGTTTAACCGATTTATTTTTTAATTATGGAGTTAGAATCAACACCGATCTAATTACTGATTTAAACAGTTCAGAAATTCCTTTAGCAACTGGTAATATTGGAAATAAAACACAGTTTAACCAATTTCAATGGAACTATTTTCCTTTGTTAAATTCAATAAACAATCACCCAATTAACAATAATATTGAAGCAGTAAATGTAAAATTTCCAAACAGCATTGATACTTTAAAAAATAGCATTCAAAAAACTGTTTTATTACAAAGTTCCTCACTTTCTAAAACAGTTGGGACTCCTTCAATAATTTCATTAAAAACAATTACCGAATCACAAAACCCTTCAGAATATGCTAGTGGAAATAAGCCTATTGCAGTGTTGTTGGAAGGAAATTTTAAATCTGGATATAATGGGCGTGTAAAACCATTTAAAATTGAAAAACCGAAGGAAAAAGGTGATTATACTAAAATGGTTATAATTTCAGATGGAGATATTATTGCAAACGAAATCTCAAAAGGAAAACCGCTAGAATTAGGCATTAACAAATGGACAAATCAACGTTACGGAAATAAAGAATTTTTACTTAATACCGTAAACTATTTATTAGATGACACTGGGTTAATTAATATCCGCTCAAAAAACGTTAACATTGACTTTTTAAACAAACAAAAAGCTTTTGAAGAAACGCAAAAATGGCAATTGATAAACATTCTTTTCCCTCTAATATTACTTACCTTTTTCGGACTCACATTCAACTATTTTAGAAAGAAAAAATACCAATAAATCTTTTTTTATTACATCTTAAAATATTGTTAAAATTAAATTTCTTAAAACTTGTAGCACTTAATATGTTATATTTGTTAGATAACTAAAAAACACAACAATGTTTAAAAAATTAACTATCCTTTTATTATTAATTGGAATCACTTCAGCAGTAGATGCACAAATTAAAACACCTCAGCCAAGTCCTTCTTCAAAAATAGAACAGGTTGTTGGATTAACTAATGTTACCCTTGAGTTCTCAAGACCGGCAATGCGAGGCAGAACTATTTTCGGGGATTTAGTACCTTATGGTAAGCTTTGGAGAACTGGAGCAAATGCTAACTCTAAAATTACTTTTAGCGATAATGTTATTATTGATGGACAGAAATTGGTAAAAGGAACCTATGCTATTTTCACTATTCCAAATGAAAACACTTGGGATGTGATTTTTTATAGCGATGCTAATAATTGGGGAACACCAAAAGAATGGGATGAAAGTAAAGTTGCAGCCAAAACTACTGTAAACGTTATTCCAATGGATATGAATATTGAGTCTTTTACTATGACTTTCGATGATTTAGCAACTGGATCTGCCGTATTAGGTATGTTATGGGAGAATGTTTATGTAGGAGTTAAATTTGAAGTACCTACAGATGCTATTACTTCTAAAAGTATTGATGTTATTATGGCAGGACCAACAGGAAATGACTATTTTCAAGCTGCAACCTATTACCATACTGAAGGTAAAGATTTAAATCAAGCATTAGCTTGGATGGAAAAAGCAACTGAAGGTGATAATCCTGAATTTTGGTATTTAAGAAGAATGAGCTTAATTCAAGCTGATTTAGGAGATAAAGCTGGAGCAATTGCAACAGCAAAACGTTCTCTTGAAGGTGCTCTAAAAGCAAACAATGCTGATTATGTTAAAATGAATAAAGAATCAATTGCTGAATGGAATAATTAAAAATTTTTTAGATTGAATTTTTAATATTAAAAACACTATCAATTTGATAGTGTTTTTTTTTATGATGTTGTTTTTGAAAATAACTGAATCAATATTGCTAACCCCATTACTAAAGCACACCCAAATAAATTCAGCCATAAATAAGGCATCCAATCATTATTCCAACCAATAATTACAATAATCTGAGTAATTAGTGCCGCCACAAAAACAGCATTACTTTTCACATATTTTATAAAAAATGCTAATAGGAAAATACCCAAAACATTCCCATAAAAAATAGAACCTATAATGTTAACAAGCTGAATTAAATTATCAAATAAATTCGCAAAACAAGCCACCGAAATTGCAATAACTCCCCAAGCGAGTGTAAACCATTTTGAAGCAGTTACATAATGCTGATCACTTTTAACAACTGTAACATTTCTCTTATATAAATCTATTGCTGTTGTGCCAGCTAAAGCATTTAATTCAGACGCAGTGCTAGACATTGCGGCAGATAAAATTACAGCTAACAACAAACCAATTAATCCTCTTGGCAGGTTATTTAAAATGAAGTGAATAAAAACATAATCTTTATCGTTTGTTTCAACTTCCGTATTCTCAGAAATATTTGCCTTTTTTATCAATTCTTTTGCCTGTTCTCTATTCTCTTCGTCTAATAAATTTAAGCGTTGAATTTCATCTACTAAACTTTCATCAGTTAAATTATTCCCATAGTCTAAATTAACAACTGACTTTTGATTTTCAAGTTCTAAATGCTTGCTTTCTAAAGCTAAATATTCTTCAGCATATACAGAGTTTTTCACAACTTCGGTTGCTGCCGGATTAAAATTTAAAGGTGATGCGTTAAACTGATAAAACACAAAAACCATTACTCCTACCAATAAAATAAAAAACTGCATTGGCACTTTTAACAATCCGTTAAAAATGAGCCCGAGTTGCATTTCTTTCACTGATTTACCTGATAAATAACGTTGAACCTGACTTTGATCTGTTCCGAAATAAGCAAGGGCTAAAAAAGTTCCTCCTATAATTCCGCTCCAAAAAGTATATCTGTTATCTAAATTAAATGAAAAATCCAAGACTTCCATTTTTCCACTTGCTCCTGCTATTTTTAAAGCTTTTGAAAAAGTGATATCCGCTGGCAAATAGCTTACAATTAAATAAAAAGCAATAAACATTCCCGCAAATATCACCGCCATTTGATGTTTTTGAGTTACACTTACAGCTTTAGTTCCACCAGAAACGGTATAAATTATTACCAATACTCCAATAATTATATTTAAGGTTGTTAAATCCCATCCTAAAACTGCCGATAAAATAATTGCTGGTGCAAAAATGGTAATTCCTGCTGCTAAACCACGCTGAATTAAAAACAAAATAGCTGCTAAACTTCGTGTTTTTAAATCGAAACGAGTTTCTAAATATTCATAGGCTGTAAAAACTTTTAATCGATGATAAATAGGAATAAAAACCATGGAAATTACAATCATTGCGATAGGTAAACCAAAGTAGAATTGTACAAACCCCATTCCACTATGAAACGCCTGCCCTGGAGTTGATAAAAATGTGATAGCACTTGCTTGTGTTGCCATAACTGACAAACCTATAGTCCACCATTTGGCCTCACTTCCACCTTTAATATAGTCGGTTACATTTTTACTTCCTCGAGTTTTCCAAGCACCATAAGAAACTATAAATAATAACGTTCCAATTAATATAATCCAGTCTAATTGTTGCATCTGTTACGAGTATGATTTCATTATAATGTAAAACATCAAAATATAAACTGCATTTGCTATAAGCACCGCTGTGAATTCTTTTTTCCAAACGAATTTTTGCTTTTCCATTTTTAGTCTTTTAACGATTTTTCAGTATTATTTTTACCTACAGAAAGCATATTTGCAAATAATTTATATGCTCCGGAAACGCCTGCTGGTAATTCTCTAAAGAAACTTAAACCTGTATAAATAAAATTTCCTTCTCCATATTTTGCGATTAATAAACTTCCGGTTTTAGCAGATTCGTTCTTATCATTCATGCTTAAAATAGCTTCAAAATTGGAATCCCATTCACTTGGAAAATATAAACCACGCTCTTGAACCCAACCTTCAAAATCATTTTGAGTTATTTTATTTGGATAATTTAACAGCTCATGTGTAGGGTTTAAAATTCTAACTTCAGCATTTTCATCAGTTACTCTATCTCGAGATAACTTTAAGGAATATGGTGCTACCTCATCAACTTTTAATCTGTGATTCGTATTATATTGTACAATCATAGTTCCTCCATTTTCTACATAATTATGCAACTTTTTTTGATAAAATTTTGCTCTATCATTTGTATTGTAAGCTCTAATTCCAAGTACAATGGCATCAAAATTTTGTAATTTCTCTATAGTTATATCATCATCTTTTAATTCAATAACGGTATAGCCTATTTGACGTAAACTGGTTGGAATAACATCTCCGGCTCCTTGAATATATCCAATTATTTGTCCTTTTTTCTGAATATTTAAACGAACAATTTTTGCTTCAGAAGGCATTATAACAGACTGAAAAGGAATATAATCGTAATCTATTTCAACCAATTCATTGGTGTATATTTCATCCCCTATTTCAACAATTGGAGAAATAATTCCTTCCATTTGGTTTACAGGTGGAACTACTTCAAATTGAAAACTTTGTTCTTCCCCTTTTTGTAATAACTTGAATGCATAATTTTCAGGTGAAACTTTCCAGTTTTCTGGAATACACAAACTAATTTTTCCTTGCAAACTGTCTTTTACAGATTTAACTTTAACAGCAATTTTTTGAGATTTTTCATAAGCAAAAATGTATACTTTTTCGTTAAATGAGGCTGAAACTTCAGGTAGAATTTCAAAAGGCTTGTATACTTCACCTTTTATCGGGTCGTTGAATTTATAAACAACTTCTTTTGAAAATGGAATTGTAATTCCATTAAAATCAAGTATAAAATTAACAACAATATCTCTTGGTGTTTCAGGCAAACTAATCAACCTTTTATCCGAAACTTTATACATTCCTAAAGTTCCTTTTTCAGACAACCAATAAGGAAACGTATTTTTAACTTCTGAAGGAATTGTAACATTTATTGTAAATAATTCTGGACTATTTTGCTTTAATTGAATTGATTTTTCTTCAGTAATATTCAACGGGTTTATACTAACTGATTTTAAAGAAATATTAAAATTGCTTCTATTTATGGCTTCAATTTTAATCGTGTTTTTTGAAGTTGAAGTTGTTGAGGAATTATTTGCAACTGCCTCTATATACAAACCCGAACAAGCTGCAATTATATTTTTTATTTCATTTAATTTAATAGCCTTCCAATGTTCATCTTTTAATTCAAAAATTAATTTATAAGCTTCAACCAATTCTGAAATACTTGCTGAAGGGTTTTTAAAATCGAATTCCTTTTCTACTTTATGTAAAATTTTACCAATTTTAGCTCCTTCTTCTACTCTATTCCAAGAAGTATCAATTCCATCAAAAACTTTTTTATTTTCAGGAAAATCACCTTTTAAAAATTCTAAATACTCAGTTTGACTTCCTCTTGTTCCTGTACTTCCAAATCCCTGTGATTGATGCTGACTTCTACTCAATGAAGCTATCTCACTATTAGACAGTCCTTTGTTTACATAATAAGTACCTATATCTAAACTTAATAAATTTGTTTTGTCGGCTTTTTCAAAATTTTCTTCACTTCCATAAAACCACCACGACGTATTAAAAAGCAATCTTTTTGGAATCCAAATAGCATCATCTTGTAAATGCGTTTCATAATTTTTGTTTGAAGCCAAATCAAAAGCCTCAAAACCTAACATCGCAGAAGAAGTATGATGTCCGTGTGTACTTCCCGGAGTTTTATGATTAAATCTATTGATAATTACATCTGGTTTAAATTTTCTAATTACAGCTACAACATCTTTCAAAACCTCTTCTTTATTCCAAATTTCTAACGTTTCATCTGGGTGTTTTGAATATCCAAAATCATTAGCACGAGTAAAAAATTGCTGTCCACCATCAATTCTTCTGGCCGCCAATAATTCTTGTGTTCTAATTACTCCTAATAACTCTCTAATTTCTGGTCCAACCAAATTTTGACCTCCATCACCTCTGGTCAAGCTTAAATAGGCTGTTTGTGCTTTTACATCATTCGAGAAATAAGAAATTAAACGGGTGTTTTCATCATCAGGATGCGCAGCTATGTATAAAACTGATCCTAAAAAATTAAGTTTTTGTATGGATTCAAATATATCACCCGATGTAGGTTTTTTAGGTGCTTGAGCAAAAGTTATAATTGAGCAAAAAAAAGACACTATTACAAGTGAAAGTATATTCTTCATTTAAAGTTTGATTTTTTTAGTGGTAAAACAAATATAAAATTAAATTTACAACTTCGCTTTTCTTGGGTATTAATTAACATAATTATAACTGTATACACTTTAATACAAACAATAAATATTAGATTTGATAAACTTCTAATAAATTGATATAAACTGTTAATAAAAATCTTTTTTATAACAATAAATTTAGAATATATTTGTAATTCATACCATTAAAAAATAATAAATGAAATTTATAGTATCAAGTAGTCAATTATTAAAACAGCTTCAAGTTTTAGGTGGCGTTATAAATAACAGCAACACCCTACCTATTTTAGATAATTTCTTATTCGAATTGAACCAGAACGAGTTAAAAATTTCTGCTTCGGATCTAGAAACTACCATGAGTACAACTATTAATGTTGAGTCTGATTCTGAAGGTTCTGTGGCTATATCAGCACGTTTATTACTAGATACCTTAAAAACATTTCCAAATCAGCCTTTAACATTTAAAACTGAAGATAATAATATTGAGATTAGCTCTAGTCAAGGTAAATATGACATGGCTTATTTTGATGGTAGTGAATTTCCAAAATCAGTTTCAATTGAATCACCAAGTAGCACAGTTATACCTGGAGCAATATTAGCAACAGCTATTTCGAAAACAATTTTCGCTGCTGGAAATGATGATTTAAGACCTGTAATGAGTGGTGTTTTTTTCCAATTTGCAACAGATAGTTTAACTTTTGTTGCTACAGATGCTCATAAATTAGTGAAATATGCAAGAACTGATGTTGTTGCAAATGAAGCTGCTGAGTTTATTATGCCGAAAAAACCTTTGAATTTATTAAAAGGTATTTTAGGAGGTTCTGATAGTGATGTAACTATTGAATATAATGATGCTAACGCAAAATTCACTTTTGATAACGTTGTGTTAGTTTGTAGATTAATTGATGGAAAATATCCTAATTACGAAGCCGTAATTCCGAAAGAAAATCCAAATAAATTAACTGTTGATAGAGGTACTTTTTTAAATTCTGTAAAACGTGTATCTATTTTTTCAAGTAAAACAACACATCAAATTCGTTTAAAAATGGCAGGAACAGAATTAAACATTTCTGCAGAAGATTTAGACTATTCTAATAAAGCTGAAGAACGTTTAGTTTGTGAATACCAAGGAGACGATTTACAAATTGGTTTTAACTCACGTTTTTTAACTGAAATGTTAAGCAA
>NZ_CALAEQ010000086.1 GCF_937891065.1 uncultured Lutibacter sp.
CATCTATTCCATAAAGCACATCGCCATCATTTGTATGCGTTGTAAACTTATAATTCCCTGTTATTTCTTTGTAAGTATGATGGTCATCAAAACTATTATAATCTAAAATAATAGATAGTGCACAACCTGCAATTTGATCATTTATTTTAATTACAACCTGCCCTTCAGGAAACCTTTCAATTAAAGTTGCGATTTGATGTTCTTTCCAAAACGAATTTGGCATGGTTGTATAAGCATCTATCATCGCTGATTTTAACTCTTGATAGTCTTCTATTTTTAAAAAGGCTAATTCTATATTTTCTATATCTTTCATATAATATTTATCGAAATAATGTTTTTCGAGGGTGTAAATGTATTAAAATTGAACGAATATCAACTATTTATTTAAAACTCGTATTTTACAAAAGGCACTTGAAAATATTTTATTTTTTACAAAATATTTTTGTAAAACGGATTTAAAAATGATGTAACTTTGTATATTAATTTTAAAAAAAACACGAACAATGAATAAACTTTTAAAAGACGAGATAGAACCTCCTCTTGAAAAGGATTTAACTCCTACAGAATTGGTTATAGAAACCACAACTACTAGCGCCCAGCTATTTAAAGGTTCTGAAATTATCCATTCAGACTTTAATATTATAAATTCATCTTCTACAGCATTCAGGGCAAAATCAATAAATTTCCCACTTAAGAATATACAACCTCCTAGAGACATTGTAATTTCATGCGGTGCAGAAGAATTTAAAGAATTAACATACAATTTTTTCGGTTCCATATAAATGGCCATTTTTAAAATTAGGAAGATAACAGATCCTTATCTACCTTCCAATTCAATAGCTATAAACCAAGTGTTTAGCATTCTTAGAACTCATTTTCCTTCTGTTAAAGAAGAAAAAATAAATGAGATTTTAGAGCAAATGAAAGATCCTTTAAAGTATAAATTTTCTTCAAACTTATTTGTTGCCGAAGATGGAAAATCTAATGTAAAGGGATTTGCAATTTTGTTTTATATGCCTGATAAAAATTTCTTTTATTTGGATTATATCGCCGTAAAACCAGGTAAAATTTCTTCAGGTGTTGGCGGAGCAATATATGAACGCTTAAGAGAAGAAGCTCAAATGCATAAATCAATTGGTATTTTCATGGAATGCCTTCCTGACGACGAAAAATTATGCAATGATAAAAGTGAAATTAAACAAAATAAAGCTAGACTTGCTTTTTATGAACGCTATGGTGCAAGACCTATTATCGGAACCAAATATGAAACCAATGTAAATCCTGATGATGACAGTCCGCCTTATTTAGTTTTTGATGATCTAGGAAATGATATTCGCCTTTCTTCAGTCGATGCTAAAAAAATTGTTCGTGCTATTTTAGAACGAAAATACCCAACATATTGTCCGGAAAAATATATAAAAATGATCCTTGATTCCATTCATGACGATCCAATTAAATTACGAGAATTTAAATATATTGTAAAGGAACGACCAGTTGAAATTAGAGAAGCTGTTAAAGATGAAATTGCATTAATTATTAATGACAAGCACGATATTCATCATGTGAAAGAGGTTGGATATATAGAATCACCAGTTCGCATTGGAAGTATTTACAAAGAAATTACAAAGTTAAATGCATTTAAAACAAGGCCTTCTAGAGGTTATCCAGATAAATATATTACACAGGTTCATAATCCAAAATATGTGAATTATTTTAAAACTGTTTGCGATAAATTAGCGCCAGGAAAATCTATTTACCCCTATGTTTTCCCAGTAAGAAATGCTACTCGCCCACCAAAAGATTACACGGTTTTAGCAGGTTATTATTGCATCGATACATTTACTCCAATTAATAAAAATGCCTATTTAGCAGCTCGTTCAGGAGTTAATTGTGCTTTAACTGGTGCTGAATTATTGTTAGAGGGATATCATAGCGCTTATGCGTTGATTAGACCTCCTGGACATCATGCCGAAAGAGATGTTTTTGGTGGATTTTGCTATTTCAACAATGGTGCAATTGCTGCAAATTTTCTCACAAAATATGGGAAGGTGGCTATTTTAGATATTGATTATCACCATGGAAACGGACAACAGCAAATTTTTTATGATAGAAAAGATGTTTATACAGTTTCAATTCATGGCAACCCATCTTTTGCATATCCATATTTTTCAGGTTTTGCAGATGAAAAAGGTGAAGGTGAAGGTGAAGGTTTCAATTTAAATTATCCATTAAAAGAAGCTTTAACTGGTAAAGAATATCTCTCATACCTTAAAAAAGCAATCAAAGTGATTAAAGATTTTAATCCTGCATACCTAATAGTGAGTTTAGGATTTGACCCTGCAAAAGGGGACCCAACAGGAACTTGGTCGCTTACAGCAAACGATTTTAAGAATAATGGATACGAACTTGGTAAGTTACCATTCCCAATATTATTTGTGCAAGAAGGAGGTTATAAAAATAGAACATTAGGTGTAAATGCTCGAAACTTTTTTGATGGGTATTTGGCTTCAAGATTAACTAAAAAAAATTAAAATATTATGAAAATTGGATTGACGTATGACCTTAGAGCTGATTATTTAAAGCTAGGTTATACACTAGAAGAAACTGCTGAATTTGACAAAGAAAGTACCATTAAAGGTATTGAACAAACTATACAAAAATTTGGACATAAGACGGTGCGCATAGGAAACGCAAATAGTTTAATGAAAGAATTATTAAGTGGAAAAACATGGGATATGGTATTTAATATATCAGAAGGTCTTTATGGAGAAGGTAGAGAATCATTAGTCCCAGCATTGTTGGATGCTTATAAAATTCCTTATGTTTTTTCTGGCCCTGTAACTTTAGGAATTTCGTTAAATAAGGCATTTGCAAAACAAATTATAAGAGATAATGGGATAAATACTCCTGAGTTTCATGTTGTATATCAATTATCTGATATTCAAAAAGTTGATTTGCAATACCCGCTTTTTGCAAAACCAATATCAGAAGGTACAGGAAAAGGAATAGACTCAAAATCTTTCATAATATCTAAGGAAGAATTATACAAAGTTTGTACAAACTTACTTACTAAATTTAATCAACCAGTTTTAGTTGAAGAATATCTTCCGGGAAGAGAGTTTACTGTGGGTGTTTTAGGTACCGGTGAGAATGCTTTTGTGCCAGGTGCTATGGAAATAAAATACAATAAAAACACACATAATTTTTATTCATATGATAACAAAGAAAATTATGAAGCCCATATAACATATTCAAATGTAACTGGTGATATGCTTAACAAATGTGAAGAAATGGCTTTAAGTGTTTGGAAAGCATTAAACTGTTTAGATGGAGGGAGAGTAGATCTTAAAATTGATCGCTTCGGAAAAATTAGTTTTATAGAAGTGAATCCATTAGCAGGCTTAAACCCAGTAACGTCAGATTTGCCTATTTTATGTGGATTAAATAATTTTTCATATAAACAAATAATAGGTGAGATATTAAAATCAGCAATAAATAGAAATTTTATTCAAAAAAATAATGAAAATTATAATACTTTACAATCAGGCGCTTAGTAATAATCCAGATGAATTAGATGTAATAGATCAAAAGAATTTGGTTGTAAAAGCCTGTGAAAATTTAAAGTATGAAGTTAAATGTTTAACAGTTGGAAATGATTTAATGGCAGATATTGAAGCTGTTAAAAAGGAAAATCCAGATGTAGTTTTTAATTTGGTTGAAGAAACTTTTGGAAAAGGTGAACTTATTTATTTTGCCCCTGCAATTTTAAATGCTTTAAAAATACCATATACAGGCGTTCCTTTAGATGCGCTATTTTTAACGACAAATAAAGTGTTAGCTAAAAAAATAATGCAATTTAACAATTTACCAACAGCCGATTTTTATGCTATTAATGAATTTGAAAAATTAAATCCAACAAAAACATACATTGCCAAACCTATTTGGGAAGAAGCTTCTGTAGGAATTACTGAAGATTATATTTTTAATACTTCAGAAATAGAGAAAAATAGAAAAATTAAACTACTTTCAAATACTCATTATTTTATTGAGGAATTTATTGATGGACGAGAAATTAATATTAGTATGTTAGCTGCTAATAATGAAGTTGAAGTTTTACCACCCGCTGAAATTATTTTCTCAGAATTTTTTAATGATAAACCTAAAATTGTAGGTTATGCTGCAAAATGGGATGAGAATAGTGAAGAATATAAACAAACAAATCGGTTTTTTGAAACTTTAGAAAACACTCCTAATTTAAAAGAAAAACTAATAACTATTTGCAAACAAACGTGGACAGTTTTTAACTTAAAAGGGTATGCCAGAGTAGATTTTAGAGTTGACGCAACCAACAATATATTTATTTTAGAAATTAACGGAAATCCTTGTATTTCACCTGATAGTGGTTTTATTGCTGCGCTAAATATTGCAGGTTACACTAAAGAAACAATGGTTAAACGAATTATTGAAGATATAAATTAATAAACATGAATTTTAGAAATCAATTAATAGAAAGTGATATTAAAGCAGTTAAAGAAATTTTAAATTCAACAGGATTTTTTTACGATTTTGAAGTTGATGTAGCTGTTGAGCTAGCTGAAGAAAATTTAGAAAAAGGCGAAGAAAAAAGTGGTTACTTTTTTACTATTGCTGAAGTTGAAGGAAAAGCAATAGCTTTTTCTTGCTATGGAAAAACACCATGTACAGCTGCAAGTTTTGATTTGTATTGGATTGCTGTACACCAAAATCATAAAGGAAAAGGAATAGGTAAAAAACTACTAAAAATGTTAGAAATACACGTTGCAAAACTTAATGGTAAAAATATTTGGATTGAGACGGCTGGAAGACCTTTATATAGCCCAACTCGAAAATTTTACGAAAAATATGGCTGCGATTTAGTTGCTGAATTACCAGAATTTTATGGAGAAAACGACAGTAAAGTTATTTATTTATTAAAAGTTTAATGAGTTAACAATTAGCTCAGCCACTTTTTTGGAAGCTCCTTTTCCGCCTAGTTTTTTTTCTAACTCAAAATAACTTAAGAATAATTCTTCTCTCTTATTACCTTCTAATATTTTATGAAGTTCATTCTCAAGGTTTTTCTCGTTAAATTCACTTTGAATCAATTCTTTAACTACTTCTTTATCCATAATTAAATTTACCAAAGAAATATATTTTAAATCAACCAATCGTTTTCCTATTTGATAAGAAACCCAGCTTGTTTTATAACAAACAATTTCAGGAACTTTAAACAAAGCTGTTTCTAAAGTTGCTGTCCCAGAAGTTACAATAGCAGCATAAGAAATTGACAATAAATCATATGTTTTGTTGCTGATAAAATTTACATTTTCTTGATTCATAAATTGCTTATAAAAAGAAAATTCTTGACTTGGAGCTCCAGCTATTACAAATTGATATGCCTGAAACTTATCAGCCATTTTTAACATTATTGAAAGCATTTTTTTTATTTCCTGCTTTCTACTTCCTGGTAATAATGCAATAATAGGTTTATTAGATAATTTATGTGCTGCTTTAAAAGCAGCTTCATCAACTTGTGTTCTATTTAAAATTGCATCAATTAATGGATGTCCAACAAAATGAACTGGAAAATGATGTTTATTTTCATAAAAATCTTTTTCGAAAGGTAAAATAACAGACATCTCATCAATGTCACGTTTAATTTTTTTGATTCTGTTTTCTTTCCAAGCCCAAATTTGTGGTGAAATATAATAATGAACTTTTATACCTTCTTTTTTAGCAAATTCAGCAATTCTCATATTAAAACCAGGATAATCTATCAAAATTAAAATGTCTGGTTTAAAATTCAGAATGTCTTGTTTACAAAATTTTATATTTTTAAAAATGGTATTAATATTCATTAAAACTTCAGCAAACCCCATAAATGCTAACTCACGATAATGTTTTACCAAAGTACCGCCAACATTTTGCATTAAATCGCCACCCCAAAATCTAATATTAGCATTGGTGTCTTTTTCAATTAATGCTTTCATTAGGTTAGAACCATGCAAATCACCTGAAGCTTCACCAGAAATAATATAGTACTTCATTTATTTAGAAAATAACGTTAAAAATAACACTACTAATGCAATTAAAAAAGTTTCCATTAATACACCTCTTGCTCTATAAATCTGTTTCTTTTTAAGAAATACAAAAAATACAAAAAAATTAGCTATCGCACCTAAAACCAATACTCTACCTTCGAGATTTCCTTCTATTATTAAATCTAAGCTTTTATTAAAATCAAAATTCGAAAAGAATTCAATAAAAACAAAGCATCCAAAAGAAGTCGCTACTAAAGCCACTACAAAACCAATTAAGAGTTCCTTTTTCATAAAAAGAAATTTATAAGTTCCAATTATTTAATTTTTGAATAAAATGATGCGCTGTTAAATCGAACTGTACAGGCACCATTGAAACATAATTATTAGCTAATGCCCATTCATCAGTATCTTCTCCTTTATCCATATTCACAAATTTCCCTGTTAACCAATAATAAACTTTTCCCTGAGGATTGGTTCGTTTATCAAATTCCTCAACCCAATTTGCACGTGCTTGACGGCAAATTTTAATTCCCTTAAACGTTGGACTTTTAGGAAAGTTCACATTTAATACAACTCCATCAGGCAATCCGTTTTCTAACACGCTTAATGCAATTTTTTTAATATAAACTTTCAAAGGTTCAAAATCTGCATTCCATGAATAGTCCAACAATGAAAAACCAATAGCAGGAATTCCTTCAACACCAGCTTCTACAGCGGCACTCATTGTGCCAGAATAAATTACATTTATAGATGAATTTGAACCGTGATTAATACCTGAGACACATAAATCTGGTTTTCTATCTAAAATTTCACTTACTGCCAATTTTACACAATCTGCTGGTGTACCTGACGATTGGTATTCACGTTGTGGCCCATTATCAATCCTTATTTCATCACAATACAAGGTTTCATTAATAGTTACAGCATGTCCCATTCCACTTTGTGGCCCGTCTGGAGCTATTACTACTACATCGCCAATTTCATTCATTACAGAAATTAAAGTTCTTATTCCAGGCGCTGTGATTCCATCATCATTAACAACTAAAATCAAAGGTTTTTTATTCATAATTTAAAAATTAAACAACAAAACTACAGTATTTAATTTGGATTTTATAAATTAAACTTTAACATTTTGTAAAGAATGTGAAGCTATTATTTTCGCTATCATTGTATTAATTAATATGATAATTAGATTTAATAAAAGTTTGAAATTTTCATTATTTTTATAAGAATCTATAAAAAAAAGTTAAATTAGACATTAAACTAAAATAATGGCACTATTTTAGTACACAACAAATTACATAATTATAAATATTGATAAGAATGATGATGTTAAGAAAATTCAAAATAGTATTACCCTTGTTTTTTGTAGCAAGTTTATTTATAAGCTCACAAACAAATGCAAACACAGATCCAAATCCTAAAGACAAAGTTTTATTAACCATTTTAAAATATGTTTTAACGCAAGGTCATTATCATCCACAAACAATTGATGATACTTTTTCAGAAAATGTTTACAATAGCTTTTTAGAGAGATTAGATCCATCAAAACGTTATTTTTTACAATCAGATATTGATGAATTTTCGAACTATAAGATGCAAATTGATGATCAGATTAATAATGAAGACTTATCTTTTTTCTTTTTAGTATATGAACGACTCACACAACGAATTGAAGAATCTAAACCCTATTACAAACAAATTTTAGAAAACCAATTTGATTTCAATAATGATGATATTTTTGATGTTGATTATGAGAAATCAAGCTACGCTAAAAACACTTCTGAAATTACAAATATTTGGCACAAACAGCTAAAATTTACGACCTTATCTCGTTTAAATGACAAAATAATTGCCGAAGAAGATAAGAAAAAAGAAGATGAAACTTACCAAACAAAATCATTCAACGAACTTGAAAAGGAGGCTCGCGAAGCTGTCATTATTAATATGGATGAATCTTTTGAACGTATTGAAGAGCTTACTTATTCAGACTGGTTTTCAATATTTATAAATAGTATTTCTGAAGAATTTGACCCTCATACAACCTATTTTGATCCAGTTGTGAAAAAGCGTTTTGACATATCAATGGCTGGTAAATTAGAAGGAATTGGAGCAAGGCTTCAAAAGAAAAATGATTACACAAAAGTAAGTGAATTAATTTCTGGCGGACCTGCATGGAAACAAGGTGAGTTAGAAGTTGGTGATTATATCACAAAAGTGGCTCAAGGTGATGGCGAACCTATTGATATTGTTGGTATGCGTTTAGATGATGCTATAGAGTATATTAAAGGTAAAAAAGGAACTGAAGTACGACTTACTCTTAAAAAAATGGATGGTACTACCAAAGTAATTTCAATTATAAGAGATGTTGTTGAATTAGAAGAAACGTTCGTAAAATCAAGTGTGGTAAAAAAAGATGGCCGAACTTTTGGAGTTATAAACCTTCCTAAATTCTATATTGATTTTGATGAGAAAAACTTTAGAAGCTCTTCAACTGATATGGCACAAGAAATTGAACGCCTTAAAAATGAAAATGTTGAAGGTTTAGTGATAGATTTAAGAAACAACGGTGGCGGATCTTTAAAAACTGCTATTGAAATTTCTGGGCTATTTATAGAAAAAGGTCCTATTGTACAAGTAAAATACAGAGATAAAAATCCAGATGTAAAAAAAGATACTGACCCAAAAATTCAATGGGATAAACCTCTTGTTGTTTTGGTAAATGAATTATCTGCTTCAGCTTCTGAAATTTTTGCTGCTGCTATGCAAGATTATGGTAGAGCTGTTATTATTGGTGGAAGACAAACTTATGGTAAAGGAACTGTACAAAGTGTTTTAGACCTTAATAGATATCACAATTTAAAAGAAGATATAGGCGCTTTAAAAATGACGATTCAAAAATTTTATAGAATCAATGGTGGTTCAACACAATTAGAAGGTGTTCATTCAGATATTATGTTACCAGACAGATATACATATATGAATATTGGAGAACGTGATTTAGAAAACCCATTAAAATTTGATAAAGTTCCTAAAGCAACATACAAACTTTGGGATAATTATGAAAATTTTAACCAAGCAATTGACAATAGTAAAAAGAGAATTGCAACTAACAATTATTTCAAATTAATTGACCAAAATGCAAAATGGCTTAAGAATTCTCAAGATGACACGCTTATTTATTTAAATTATGAAGCTTATAAAAAAGATTTGGAAGTTCATGAAAATGAATCATTGAAGTATAAATCTCTTAGAGATTATACCAGTAATTTAACATATACTTCACCTCTTTATGAACAACCTTTATTAGAAAAAGATGAAGATTTGGCTGAAAAACGTGAAGCTTGGCATAAAAATTTAAAAAAAGATATGTATGTTGAAGAAGCGTTAAATGTATTAAGTGAATTAAAAATAAAACCACAATACCACTTAGTTAAGAATTAAATTTATTTTTAAGAATATCATTGCATTAAAAACTCAAGAATTATAGTTATAATTCTTGAGTTTTTTTATTTTATTGAAAAGAGAAAAAGAAATACACACTACAACTTTATCGAATCAAAGGGTTAGTTAATCTAACCGCTATTTTTTTAGATTCCTATTCTCTTTAGGTTTGTTTTTACAAAAAGGCAAACCCACATGCATCCAGAATTGTTTAATTTTCAGCTTCCTTTTTACACTCATAATGTAACCATTTACACGTATGCATTTTGTATAGTGATTGGAACATTATTAGCTTCACTTTATACAAAATGGAGCGCTAAAAAAGAATTAAACATAGTTCACCTGCCAAACACATTTTTTTACATCATTTTTATAGCTGGTTTTATTGGTGGAAAATTATTTTTCTATTTAGAAAGGCCTTTACATTTTTGGAATAATCCAAAATTAATGCTTGATAATTTTTCAGGCGGGTTTGTATTTTACGGTTCGTTTGTTACCATTATTCCAATTGTTATTTGGTATTTAAAAAATCGAAAAATACCAGTATTACCAATGCTAGACATATTGGCTATTACTACAATTATAGCTCATAGTTTAGGTAGAATTGGCTGCTTTAATGCAGGCTGCTGTTATGGTTCAGAAACAACAAGTTTCTTCGGAAATACATTTCCAAACTCAAACAACCTAGCAGTACACCCAACTCAATTATATGAAGCAACCACTTTAATTCTATTCGCAATTATTCTTCTTTATATAAAAAAACGACAACAATTTAAAGGACAATTATTCTTGCTTTATATTGGAATGTACG
Source organism: uncultured Lutibacter sp. (assembly GCF_937891065.1). Lineage (GTDB taxonomy): Bacteria > Bacteroidota > Bacteroidia > Flavobacteriales > Flavobacteriaceae > Lutibacter. Next base: position 10,315 of record NZ_CALAEQ010000086.1, read on the forward strand.
CAATTTCAAGAGCTATATTAGAACTTTTTAGAGGCGACAACAGAGGTTATGTTATAGATAACTATTTATCTCACTCTCAATTTATAGCTATACTAATCTTACTTACTTCAATATTCTTTTACAAAAAATTAAAAACAAAAAATAAATTAATTCTTAATAACTAAAAAAATGAAAAAAATTATTTTAAACATTGGTATTCCCTTAACACTATTAATTATTGCAATATTTATAATTGGACCAGCCTGTTCTGGTGATCCAGATGATTATAGCTATAATTGGTGGCCTGATACAGATCAAGATGGATTTGGAGATTCATTTGAAAATCCGATTATGGCAACCAATAATAATGCTCCTGCGAACCACGTAAGAGACAATTCAGACTGTGATGACAACAATGCAGATATATATCCTAGTGCAACTGAAACACCTGATAATACTATCGATGAAGATTGTAATGGCTTATATGGATATACTTTTTACGCAGATAAAGACGGTGATGGTTTTGGAGCTGGAAATCCTGTTATTCTGGATTTAGATTTAGGAGTAAATACACCAGATAACTATTCAACTAACGATGCGGATTGCGATGATAATAATGCTGCAATGAATCCTCTAGCAGATGAAATTTTCAACAACGGTATGGATGACAATTGTAATGGTGAAACTGACACAGATGATATTAGATATATTGATGCTGATGGCGATGGATATGGTTCTACGCAACAATCGGCAGCTGATGGTGTTTTTAACAGTTTAGATTGTGATGATACAAACGATGAAATTCACCCGTATGCTGTAGAAAAGAACAATGGTATTGATGATGATTGTGATGGCGCTATTGATGAAGGGCTATAAAATCTAAAATACTACATAAACCCATTGGGTGTAATTGTTAAAAACAAATTACACTCAATCGGTTTTTTATTCATAAAGAACATAACAAAAATTTAAAATTAACTAAAAATGAAAAAAACACTAAAAACACTCTTATTATTTGCAGTAACATTCACACTTTATAATTGTGATAATGACAATGGCAATGCATCAAATGAAACGGCTTGTAATTATGAAGGTTTTACCTTTTTAGATACCAATAACAATACGCAAACACTAATTCCAGAAAGCGATTTATTTACAGATTTTTTTAACACATCAAGTAATGGTCCTGAAGTTGAAATTTACGAAACTAACGATCCTGGAAATTTTAATTTCACCACATCAGTAGTAACCTTAAACGGTACTGGAACAGGTGTTTTAAATTTTAATGGTAGTACTTATACTGTTAATGTTATTTGCCAAAGAACAGGGAGCGCAATAGGAGATGAAATGCGTTTTGATTTAACCGCAAGTGGTTTAGAAGTTGAGTTTTGTGTTGTAATAGATGCTTTTCATTAATCAACTATAAAAAAAATGTTTCTAACCTTAATTATCCATTTTCACTTCTTTTTAGTGTTGTTTTTATTACCGGCATAGGTTGTAATCCAAGTAACGATCCGCTACCAAATTCTGAATTTAGAAATATTCTTAAAGGTATTGTAAGGTAAAAAAACAAAGTCGTGAATCCAAAAAATAAAACGACGATAAAATCAAGTAAAACACTTACCTTAAAATCCAAAAAAATGGGTATTTCAAGAGCAGATATTGGTGATATAATTATACTTGATAAAGAAAGACCAGGCATTTTTAGGACTATCGGTTATGTAATTGGGTGGATTGGAGGAAAATTAGCTAAAAGTAAAACTTAATAAAAAGTAACTATATTGTAACTTTAAATTAAAAATTGAAAAAGATAAAATTCCATATTACTATTATTCTCACATTATTAATATGGAATTTTTCATTTGCTCAAAAATACACCAATTACACAACAGAGAACGGTTTACCTAGCAATCATATTTACACCATTTTACAAGATTCCGATGGTTTTATTTGGTTTTTAACGGATAAGGGAATGGCAAAGTTTAATGGTAACAATTTTAAAGTATTTACTACAAAACAAGGCTTACCTAATAATGATGCATGGGATGGTTTTACAACACCCGACAGCAAAGTTTGGTACTTATCAAAAGCTTCAGAGCTTGGCTATATAAAAAATGACAGTGTACATTCTTTTCCTAATAATGATGATGGAGAAATCATGAATCCTATTTTTTCTAGCCAAATTCAAAATAACGTTTATCCAACTGGACCAATAAAAACGTACAAACTAATAAATAAGAAATGGGAAGTTATATTCAATAATTATTCAAATAATTCAAGTAACGATAACGTTAAAATTTTTCATAAAAAGATAAGTCAATTGCAACTTAATGTTAATACTAATAGTTTAAATATCATCAATAAAAAAAATAACGTTATTAAACAGATCTCTGTACACAACATTCTTAAACAACTTTCTGTAAGAGGTCAAATTACCGATAGCTTATTTACTTGGGTTTCCGAAAAAGAGTATTCAATTTTAAACCTAAATACGTTAGAATTAAAGCGTTTTTCATTCAAAGATGAAATTGGATTAGAAACTGTAAAACACGCACGTATAAACCTAATAAACAATAAACTACAAATAACAGGAACTGGATTTGTAGGGTTTTTAGATAAGAACCTACATATTAAAGATCCATTTTATTTTCCAAGTGAAATAAAATCACACTTTGCTTTAATTGATAAAAATAATACTATTTGGTTAGCTACTTTTTCAAACGGAATATACAAACTTCCTTATGCTAAACGTACTATTAGCTATTCACTAAATAATTTTAAAACAGGGAAATTAAGCGTTACAGATAATGGAATTTATACAACAGCTTTTAATAAGGGTTTTTATAAAATAGATACCGCAACAAATCAATTTTTCCTTTTTTTAAAAGAAGAAGAATTCCCTTTTAGAGTTAAAGAAATTAAAGAGGTAAACACGGTGTTTTTCCCTTCAAGATTTAAACTTCGTTATTTAAAAAACAAAAAATTAACAACTGTTGATTATAGAAAATCAGGCGAACTTTCAAATAGTGTTGCTACTCAGCTAATTTACCACAATACTAATTTATACAGTGTTTTTCCATTTGGAATTAACAAACTTAATAGTGAAAATTTTACAATAGAAAAAGAATATTTAAAATCTGGTTGTAATTTTCTATTTTCGTTTAACAACCAGTTATTAATTGCTACTAATAACGGTTTAAAAGAATTAAAAAACAATCGTATAATTGATGTAAAACTAAACAACCTACATTTTGAGAAGCCTATTTTATCTTTAGATAAAATTTCTTCTTCAGAATTTCTAATAAATACAGACGGTTTTGGGAGTTATATTTCCAATTTTAATACACTCGCTCAATTACCAAATTCTAATTTTTTAACAGCTGAAAATGCTTTTATTGAAAATGAAAATATTTGGTTGGCGACCAATGAAGGAATTTTAAAATACACTAAAATTAATGGCTCTTATATATTCGTAAAAAAAATAAATTTAAATAACGGGCTTCCTTCAAATATAGTTAATGATATTTTAATTCGTAAAAATAAAATTATAGCAAGTACCAATAATGGTATAGTAATACTTCCAGAAAATCAAGAAGATGTACCAAAATTTTTAACCATTTATTTAGAAAACGCCCACTACAACAATCAAAAAATAATTAGTGATAATTCAACTTTCAACTATAAAAATGATAACAATATTACATTTTCTGTTTCAAGTATAAATTTTGATGAAAACAATTCTAAATTAAATTATAACTACAAATTATCACCCGTCCAAAACAAATGGATTAGCACCACATCTACAACTATAAACTTTACAGATTTACCCCCAAATAACTATAATTTAGAACTAGAAGCACAAGGAATTACTAAAAATTATAAATTTAAAATAACACCTTTGTGGTATCAATACACTATTTCAAAAATTGGAATAACACTATTAATACTACTATTTATAGGTTTTTTATTATTCAAAATTAGAAATAGAGAACTAGCTAAAAAAACAGCAAAATTAAACACCCAAAAACAATTAGCTGAATATGAATTACATGCATTACGGTCGCAAATGAACCCTCATTTTGTATTTAATTCACTAAATGCCATTCAATATTACATCACTAAAAATGAAATTGAATTGTCTGAAAAATATTTAGTGAGATTTTCTAGATTGATTCGTAAATTTTTCGATTTTTCAAGAGATAAATTTATTAGTTTAGAGCAAGAAATATCTTTGCTAAATAACTATTTAGAAATTGAAAAAATGCGTTTTGGAGATGATTTTATTTATGAATTTAACATTGATAAAACACTAAATTTAAACGAACAAAAAATCCCCACAATGCTTTTACAACCCATTGTTGAAAATGCCGTTAACCACGGTTTGTTTCATAATGAAGGTAAAGGATTAATTAAAATTGAATTTTTGAAAGATGCTTTAAATGGTTTTATTGTAAAAATTTCAGACAATGGTGTTGGACTTAAAAAAGCCCAAGAAATAATGGAAAATTCAATAAAAACACACATTTCAAAATCTAGCGAAATAATTCAAAACAGAATTGAATTATTGAACCAATCTAAAGTGTGGTTTATAACGTATTCTATTAAAGAATTAC
>NZ_CALAEQ010000087.1 GCF_937891065.1 uncultured Lutibacter sp.
TTTCTTTAAAGTCATTAAATATAGAATCATTTGGATCTATATCGGTTACAATAGTGTCTATTTTACTAATAGGTGAGACAGCGTATCTTTTTACTTCGTTCAATTTGTTTTTTGTGCAAAGTACTATTACACTGTTGCTTGCAGAAATCATACACTTTTTAATGTGGGAAACTTCCCAGTCAGGTTCTGTCATTCCATTTGAAACATTAATACCCCCAGTTCCCATAAAACATAGGTCAGCTCTTAATTCAGATATTGATGAAACTACATCAAGCCCAACGGTTACTTGTGCAGCTTTGTTTAGTTTTCCGCCGATAAATATAATTTCTATTGAAGGGTGTTCTGTGAGTTGTAATGCAATAGGTAAACTGTATGTATAAATAGTTGCATTTATATCGGAAGGGATAATTTTTGCGAGTTGTAAGTTTGTTGTGCTTCCGCTCATAATAATTACTTGCCCATCTTTTATTAGTTTTACCGCTTTTTTAGCAATGCTATTTTTTTCTTTTAGGTTGAAGCTGCTTCTCTCTTCGTAAGAAGGAGCTTTGCTGTCTTTAGGCAGTGCGCCTCCATGCACTTTTTTAATAAGCCCTTTAGCAGATAGCTCGTTAAGGTCTCTTCTAATGGTATCTTCAGAAACATTTAGTTCAATACTTAGGTCAGAAGATAAAACTTTCCTGTTTAGTTTGATTTTGTCTAATATTTGGTGCTGCCTTTCCTCTTTTAGCATGGCTTCTATATTTATTTATTGCAAGAATTGTTACAAATATGCAATTTATTTTTTTTGTATTATCGTTTTTATTCAATTTATCTCTTAATAATGTATGTGTTTTTGAGTTCAATGCCAATTTGTTAGTAAGAGTTTTGGAGTCTTGAGTATTATTTAATTAGTTTTATAATTAAATAGCTGTGTATGTGCTTTTTTTATGCGTATTTATGCGTGTATTAAATTTTTAAAATATATATTTGTTATTAAATTAACAATTATGAAAAAAAATTATTATCCATTGTTAACACTCCTAATGGTATTTTTTGTTCAAAGTTTATTTGCGCAATCAATTCCAGTTAAGGGAGTTGTTAAATCAAATGAAGACGGTCTTCCTTTACCGGGAGTAGGTATTATTATTAAAAATACTTCTACAGGAAGTATTACCGATTTTGATGGTAACTATGAAATTAATGCTAATATAAATTCAGTTTTAGTATTTTCTTATGTGGGTTTTGCTTCAAAAGAAATTATTGTAACATCTAATGTAATTAATGTGACTCTTATGGCGGGTGAAAGCTTGGACGAAGTTGTAATTACCGCATTAGGTATTAAAAAAGAAAGAAAATCTCTTGGGTATGCAGTGCAAGCAGTAAAAGCTGATGAGTTATTGGAGGGAAATCAAAGCAGTTTGGTTAATGGTTTACAAGGAAAAGTATCTGGTGTAACCATTGTAAATTCTGGTGGTGCTCCGGGTTCTTCTGCAATTATAATGATTCGTGGAGGTTCTTCAATTACTGGAAACAACCAACCTTTATTTATTGTAGATGGACTTCCAATTGATAATTCTACAACTTCTAGTTTAGAAGTTGCAAGTTCAAATAGAGCATCAGATATAAATCCTGAAGATATTGAAAGTATCTCAGTTCTTAAAGGGCCTGCGGCGGCAGCATTATATGGTATACAAGCTGCTGAAGGAGCGGTAATTATAACAACTAAAAAAGGAAAAGTAGGTGCAAGTGTTGTAAGCTATTCAGGTTCAGTTTCTATTGATAATATTATAGGAACACCAAATGTACAAACACTTTATGGACAGGGGCAGCAAATTGTTACTTCTGGAGGAACAACTATAAATACAGATTCACCACTTTCATGGGGGAATAGTACTGCTGGTTCTCCGGTATTTAATAATATAGAGGATTTTTTTAGTACTGCTATTACTTCAAATCATACAGTTAGTTATTCTGGTGGAAATGATAAGGGTAATGTATATTTTTCTATTGGAGATTTCACACAAGATGGGGCTATTGAAAGTACAAGTTATGATAAAACATCTTTCAGGATTAATGCTTCTTCAAACATAAATGATAATCTTACTGTAGGAATGTCGGCAAACTATATTACTACAAAAACAAAAAGTACAAAGCAAGGGAATGCTTCTGGAAGTAGTTTTTTAAGTTTATTAGGATATCCTGCAAATGTAAATGCTTCAGATTATTTAAATGCTGAAAATTCTCAACAAAGTTTTTTTCTTGATCAACAATTTGATAATCCTTATTGGAGTATAGATAATAGCCCTAATACTGACGAAGTAAATCGTTTAATGGGGATTGTAAGTTTAAACTATGAATTTTTAGAAAACTTTAACCTTTCTTATAAGTTAGGTATCGATAATTATACTCAATTTAACAGGAAAATAACAGGAGATGGTTCTTTAGTTGATAATAGAGAAGATGGCTATATTAGTCAGTTTGAAAGTGATCATAAAAGATTAAATTCTAACTTAATGTTAAGTTTTCAAAAAAATATAACTAAAGACTTTTCTGTAGATGCTTTAATTGGAAATTCTGTTGAAGAATTAGACATTAGAACTACTTATACTAGTGGTGATGGTTTTCAAGCACCAGGGATATATAGTATTGGAAATGTAAAAATTGAAGATCAACGTATTTCTGAAGGTATTGCTAGAAAACGCATGGTAGGTGTTTTTGGAGAATTAAAATTTGGATGGAAAAATGCCTTATTTTTAACTGCAACAGGAAGAAATGACTGGTCGTCTACGTTACCTAAAGATAAAAGATCGTTCTTTTATCCATCAATAGGGATGTCTGCTGTAATAACTGATTTGTTTAAAAAGGCAGGAAATGACATTACATCTTCAACAGGATTAACCTATTTACAATTTAGATCAACTTGGGCAAAGGTAGGTAAAGATGCTCCAATTGGCGCATTAGAGAGTTCTTTATCTACAAATATAAATTCATTAGCAAGTTCAGGGTATACTTGGAATGGTGTTGATGTAGGAAACCCAAATTTAGAACCAGAGTTTACAGATAGTTTTGAGATTGGTATAGATGCAAGATTCTTTGAAAGTAGAGTAGGGTTAGATTTAACGTATTACACTAGCAAATCTAAAAATCAAATACTTCAAGATATAAGAGTTCCTCCAACTACAGGTACTTTTTATGCAACATTAAATGGGGGTTCTATTACAAACAATGGTATTGAAGCATTGCTTTCGATTAAAGTTTTACCAAGAACATCAGAATTTAAATGGGATGTTGATTTAAATTTTGGAATGAACGATAGTAAAGTAAATGAGTTGCCAGGATTCTTAAATGAAGTTTATTTATCAGATTCATGGACATTTAATGCTACCGCTGCTGGTGCTGCAATTTTAGATGGTTCTCTTTTTGGTTTAAGAGGATATAGACCTCAAAAAAATGACAATGGAGATGTTGTTATTAATACTAATGGATTGCCAACTTTGGTTGTTGAAACTTATGACGATGTAACACGTATGCCAGATTGGACTTTAGGTTTCTCTAATACTTTTAGTTATAAAAATTTCCGATTATCATTTTTACTAGACATGGTTCAAGGGGTAGATGTTTATAATGCTACGGAATCAGCGCTAGCTTATTATGGTTTAAGTACGCAAACAATTAATAGAAATGAAACAATAGTGTTGCCAGGTGTTGATGCTGCTGGAGCAGTTAATACAGTGCCTGTTGCAATGGATCAGGCTTTTTATCAGAATTATTACTATAAAAACACTGAGAATTTTATTGAAGATGGTTCTTTCGCTAGATTAAGATATGTAACATTATCTTATAAATTATCAAGTAAATTACTTGAGAAAACTGCATTTTCTTCAGTTGAGTTTTTTGCTACTGGAAGAAATTTATTTACAATTACCAATTATAGCGGGGTAGATCCTGAAGTTAATACATTTGGTGCTGGAATTGCTGGTGCTGGATCTATGTCTATAGATAATTTAGGAACCCCTAATGTTCAAGGGTTCGATTTAGGCTTAAAAGTTAGATTCTAAAAAAATATAAATTATGAAATTATACAAATATTTAATATTGATATCAATAGCCTTAACTACTTCATGTAGTGATGACTATTTTGATGTAAATGGTTCTGAAACAAAGCCAACAACATCGTCTTTGGCTCCTCAGTTTAGAATACAGGGAGCTATTGAAAATACAACTGCTCAAGCTCAATATAGAGGGAGTAGAGAAGTTCTAGGGATTACTCAATATGGTTCTCAAAATGTAGCTAATTATTATTCTGAAACTTGGAGTAGTTATATGACAACTGGGCGTTATTTTCTTTGGCAAAACGCTTATGTATATTCTTTACCAAATACAGCAGATTTAATTGTTTTAGGTGAAAGAGATAATGTTCCTAACTTTACGGCTGTTGGAAAAATTTTAAGAGCTTATGTTTTTGGAATGACAACAGACCAATATGGGGATATTGTAGTTCATGATACTTATGATGGAAAATCTTCAATGAATATTACACCTAAATTTAGTTCTCAAGAAGAGGTTTATGAAACAATATTTAACTACTTAGATGAGGCAATAGCTGAATTGGATGAAGCAAGTGCTATAGGTTTAAATGAAGAAGGTGGAGATGTGCTATACCAAGGAGATCAAGAGGCTTGGAAGAAATTTGCATATGCAATTAAAGCTAGATATTTAAATCATTTAAATAAAAAAGCTTCATATGATGCTGATGCGGTTATAGCTGCGTGTCAATTAGCAATAAATTCTAACCAGTTTAATGCTCAAAAAATTTATGGAGGAGGTCCTGTTTCTAATGATATTCAACCATTTGCTGTTGGAGGTTATGGTTCATCAAGAATGGATTATTTCTCAGACTTTTTTGTTAATTTGTTAAAGAATCCTTTAAATATAGATGGAGCATCTTGGGATCCAAGATTAGAGATTATTGTTCCGGAAGCTGTAAATGGTGGATACGAAGGAGTTGTAACTGGTAGAGGTTTATCTGGAAATCCTGGAGGTGATTATTCTTTGGGGAATGGAGGTTTTTATACAAGTCCTAATTCGGCAACAGATATGATAAATTATAGCGAAGTTAAATTTATAGAAGCTGAAGCTAAATTTAGAAAAGGAGATAAGCCAGGTTCATATGCAGCTTTCAAAACTGGAGTACAAGCAGATTTGAATAAGCTTGGTGTAGATTCTGGAGCAACTACTACATATTTAGCTTTATTAGATACTGAAGTAGGAGCAAATAATATCAGTTTATCGCATATTATGGTTCAAAAATATATAGCGAATGTGCTAAATCCAGAAACTTGGGTTGATATGAGAAGAATGGATTATAGTTCGGATATTTATCACGGATTACAAAGACCTGAGAATGTGAATCTGGATATATTTCCAGGAGATAACGATTGGATACGAGCAATGTGTTATGAGTATAATGAGGAAGATAGAAATTATGAAAACATGCCTAATAATGATCCGTATGTGAGATTAACAACTCGTGTATGGTGGAATCAAAATTAGATTAATTAATTTGGTTTATTTGAGTTTTAGTTTAAAGCCGTCTAAAGTTTTTTAGGCGGTTTTTTTTATAGTTGAAATTTATAATATACTTTATTAAAATGAATAGTAAAGGCTTTAAATACTACTTGTCATTAATGTTTTTTATTTTAATAGGGGAAGTAAAGTTATGGATGCAATATACCTACATTTGGTAATGCTTAAAATTTTACTGCGAGTGTTTGATTACGGTAAAACATATTAAAAACGCATAAAACAGAATATAAACGCATATATATACTTGTTTTTATTTGTTTTTTACTAATTTTGTAATAATAAATACAATCTTGAAATAATGGAAGCTAAACTTTTAAAATACACAAAGAGCATTACTTATGAAGAATCAGGTAAGTTTGAAGAAACTAGATTTGAAAAAAAACATAATGTTATCTTTTCAAACTCATCAGAAGGATCTTTAAAAGTTGCAAAAGAAATTGCAGATTTAATTATAAATAAAAAAGAAAAAGGAGAACAATGTGTTTTAGGTTTGGCTACAGGTTCATCGCCAATAAAGGTTTATGAAGAATTGGTTAGAATGCATAATGAAGAAGGTTTAGGTTTTTCAAACGTAGTTACGTTTAATTTAGATGAATACTATCCAATGACAAAAGATAATATTCAAAGCTACTATTATTTTATGCACGAGCATTTGTTTAATCATGTTGATATATTACCTGAAAATATTCATGTACCAGACGGGACAGTTTCTGCAGATGAATTACATCAATATTGTATAGATTATG
>NZ_CALAEQ010000088.1 GCF_937891065.1 uncultured Lutibacter sp.
AATTTTCAATATATTTTTTAAATATATAGAATGGTAAATCACTGTATTTATAACCTAATTTTAAACGCTGATCTGCACTAACAATGCTATCTATCATTATAGAGCCATAATCGTTTCTTAAAAATAAATTTTGAGCAACTTCAATATTAAATTTATTTGATTTTTTATCTCTATAAAATTCTAATGAAGGTTTATGTGTTAAACTATCTAACGTATGTAAATAAAATGGAATCCAAGCTTTTAATCTCCCATAATGAGAAAGCACTTCTTTAACCGATAAAGAACTTTTATTAGAATGTTTAAATTCAGGAATTAAATTTCCCAAAGTACTTTCTAAATTTAAAGCTCCCTTTTCCTCCAGCTGCATAATAAGAGGTAACGTAGCTAGTATTTTTGTCATAGAAGCAATATCATAAATATCATTATTACCAACAGCTACATCATTTTCATCAGTATGAAAACCAAAGTTTTTTTGATAAACAACTTTCCCTTTTCTAGCAACTAAAACTTGTAACCCAGGAGCCATTTTTTCTTTTAAAACAACTTCAGCAAGTGAATCAATCTTATTTAATTTTTCGCTACTCAGACCAACATCTTCAGGAATGGAATAGCTTAAACGTTTTAAAGAAGTTGACATTAAACCATGTCCTTCTGAAAACACATTTTTTATAGATACTGGAAGTTTTCCTTTTGTTTCTATAGCTCCAAAAATCATTTGAGCTGAAATCTCTTGTGAAACTTTACTATTTTGATAAGAAAGTAGCAATCCGTTGATGTTTTCAAAAGTTTTAAGCTGCAATAAACAATATGGACTTGCAAAAACATCTAAAATTATTGTTTTAGTTCTTGCTATTTCTTGCAACCAAACTAGTTCTTTATCTTTAAATTTATAATCTTCCCAAGGGTTAAAATTAGATTTATGATATCCAACAATCACTAAATTATATGGTTTCAATTTTGTTATTAATTCATCTAAATTTTCACTTGAAACCTCATCAACATTGGTATAATTTTTTAGCATATTTACAAAATCATTATTTTCTGCATCACCTAATTTAATATATGCTATTTTCTTCTTATCTAAATTTTGAATTGGAAATACTAAAGATTCATTTTTCAATAATGAAATAGAGTTTTCAACTAACTTTCTATGCAATAACTCATCAGATATTGAATTTAAATCTTCTTCTAAAGAATTTAAATTTACAGGTTTAAGTTTGCTTAAACCAGCCCAATACTTTGCTTTTAAGATTTTAATTACCGAAAAATTTAATCTATCCTCAGAAACAACTTTTGCTTCTAAAGCTTCTTTCATTTTTGTAATTGCAGCAGGAACATCTTCTGGAATTAATAACATATCATTTCCTGCGATAAATGCAGCTAAATCAACTTCTCCAGGTTTTGCAAAATTTGCTGCTCCTTTCATATTTAAAGCATCTGTTAAAATTAAACCCTTAAAATTCAACTGCTCTTGTAACAAATTTGTTATAACATTATAAGAAAGTGATGTAGGCATTTCTTCATTAGACTCTAGCGATTTCACACTTAAATGCGCAACCATTACACTTGCTAAATTACTTTTAAACAACTGCTTATATGGATATAATTCAATTGAATCTAATCTTTCAATATCAAAATCTAAAACAGGTAACGCTTTATGAGAGTCTGTAGATGTATCTCCGTGCCCAGGAAAATGTTTTGCATTTGCTAAAACTTGTTGACTTTGCATTCCTTTAATAAATGCTAAAGCTTTTTGAGTCACATTTTCTCTACTTTCGCCAAAGGACCGATTCCCTATTATTGGGTTTTCAGGATTTGTATTTACATCAACAACTGGTGCGAAATTGATATGAATTCCTAACCTTTTGCACTGTTCACCTAGTCTACTTCCAAATTCTTCAATTAATTTATCATCTCTAATTGCCCCAAGAGTCATATTCCAAGGAAAACGATATGTATTTTCCAATCTCATATCTAATCCCCATTCTCCATCAAAACCAATAAGCAATGGAATTTTAGAAATTGATTGGTAATTATTATTTAGAATTGCCTGTTTTTCAGGTGTTCCCTGCATAAAAATTAGCCCACCAATATGATAATTTTCAATTAAACTGTCAATAAATTTTATGTGTTTTTCATCCTTATTAGAATATGCTT
>NZ_CALAEQ010000089.1 GCF_937891065.1 uncultured Lutibacter sp.
CAAAAGGGCAATTAGGATTAGAATTGGTAAGTTTGGAAAGTGATTTTCAAAATTACACCTTCTTTTTTACTGATAAAAACAACTTAGACATTACTAATTTTAATGCTATTTCAACATTTATTTCAGAAAACAACATTGATATTATTATAAATTGTGCGGCCTATACCAATGTTGATAAAGCTGAAGATGAACTTGTATTAGCGAATGAAATTAATTATTTAGCAGTTGAAAATTTAGCTAAAATAGCTGCCGAACATCGATTAAAATTGATACATATTTCAACCGACTATGTTTTTGATGGTGCTTCAAAAATACCGTATGTCGAAGCTTCAGAAACAAAGCCTCAAAATGTTTACGGTGCTTCAAAACTAAAAGGAGAACAAGCTTTGTTAAGTGTAAATCCAAACAATTCCGCAATCATTAGAACATCTTGGTTGTATTCAAACTTTGGTAAAAATTTTGTGAAAACAATTTTAAGGTTGAGTGGTGAGAAAGAATCAATTTCAGTAGTTTCAGATCAAATAGGTTCACCAACAAACGCCCATGACTTAGCAACAACTATTTTACAAATTATACCTTTATTAAAGAGTAACGGAGTTCAAACTTATCATTATGCAAATGCAGGGGAGTGTAGCTGGTTTCAATTTGCTGAAGAAATAGTGAAACAAGCGAAACATAACTGTACAGTTGTACCCATAACTTCTGAAACCTTTAAAACATCAACGAAAAGACCAGAATTTAGCTTGTTGAATACCGAGAAGATTCAGGAAACATTTCAACTATCAATTCCGCATTGGAAAGTTTCACTTCAACACTGTATTGAAAAATTAAACAAGTAAGTAGATTTCATCTTAAACCTTTTGTGATTTCCTTATAAAAATTTACCTTTATCGCTTTACCTAAACAAATAAAATTTTTAAACGATGAGAGCAATATTAGTAACTGGAGGCGCAGGATTTATAGGGGCAAATTTAATTAAATATTTAATCGAAAAACACCCAGATTATAACATTGTAAATATTGATTTACTAACCTATGCAGGAAACTCAGAAAATTTAAAATCTGTTGAAAAAGCTCCAAACTATACATTTGTTCATGGAGATATTTGTGATCGAGAATTAGTAGAACGAGTTTTTCAGCATTACATTATACACGGAGTGATTCATTTAGCTGCAGAATCTCATGTTGACAACTCTATAGATGGTCCAGAAGTTTTTATTGATACTAATATTAAAGGTACTTTTACCTTGTTAGATGTTGCCTATAAATACTGGATGGAAAAACCATTTGTTTATAAAAAAGGTTTCGAAAACAATAAATTTTTACACGTCTCTACTGATGAGGTTTATGGTACTTTAGGTGAAACAGGCTTATTTACAGAAGAAACACCGTATGCTCCAAACTCACCTTATAGCGCATCAAAAGCAAGTAGTGATATGATTGTGCGTAGCTACCATCATACTTATGGAATGAATACTGTTATTACCAATTGTTCAAATAATTACGGGCCTAAACAACACGATGAAAAATTGATTCCAACAGTGATTCGAAAAGCATTAGCGGGTGAAGATATTCCTGTTTATGGAGATGGAAAAAATATTAGAGACTGGTTGTTTGTGGTAGATCATTGTAAAGGAATTGAATTGGCTTATAAAGAAGGGAAATCGGGTGAGGTTTACAATATAGGAGGTAAAAACGAACAAAATAACAATTATATCGTTCATAAAATTTGTGAATTGTTAGATGAATTAGTACCAAAAGACGGAAAATCCTACAAAGATCAAATTACCTATGTGAAAGATAGAGCAGGTCATGATTTTAGATATGCCATTGACGCTACTAAAATTGAAACCCAATTAGGTTGGAAAGCTGATGAAAATTTTGATTCGGGAATATTAAAAACAGTAGAGTGGTATTTGAAAAAGTATAAAGGATAAAGGAGAAAGTTTAAAGGAGAAAGTAGGGAAGAGCGTAAAGAAAATAGTGCCGACCGCAAGACCAGAGCGAAGCGACCGACCGCAAGACTGCACGACAAAAAAAAGACAGCAGGACAGCAAGACAAGGTGAGAAGTGAATTGTGAAAAAGGAAAAATGAAAGAAAATAGAAGAATAGCAATTATAGGATTAGGCTATGTAGGATTACCATTAGCAAGGTTGTTTGCTACAAAATATCCAGTGGTAGGTTTTGATATCAATCAAGGACGAGTAAATGAATTAAAAAAAGGAGTTGATAACACCTTAGAAGTTGAACATGAAATACTTCAAAAAGTATTAGTTGAAAGCCCATCAAACGAGACAGGCTTGTTTTGCACCACCAATTTACAAGATATAGAAAACTGTAACTATTATATTGTAACCGTTCCAACACCAGTAGATAAAAATAACAAGCCAGATTTAACACCCTTGGTGAAATCGAGTGAAACTGTTGGGAAAGTTTTAAAAAAAGGAGACATCGTTATTTATGAATCTACCGTATACCCAGGTGCAACGGAAGAAGTATGTATTCCAATTTTAGAAAAAAATTCAGGACTTGTATTTAACAAGGATTTTTTCGCAGGTTATTCACCAGAGCGTATCAATCCAGGAGATAAAGAGCATACCGTTGAAAAAATACTAAAAGTAACTTCTGGGTCAAACCCTGAAACTGGTGAAAAAGTAAATAATTTATATGCATCTGTAATTATAGCAGGTACACATTTAGCACCAACAATTAAAGTGGCTGAAGCAGCAAAAGTAATAGAAAACTCGCAAAGAGATATCAACATTGCATTTGTAAATGAATTGGCTAAAATCTTTAATTTATTAGATATTGATACGAGTGCAGTTTTAGAAGCTGCAGGTACTAAATGGAATTTTTTACCATTCAA
>NZ_CALAEQ010000090.1 GCF_937891065.1 uncultured Lutibacter sp.
GTTGGCTATTCATTGGTGTCAAATGTATTAGACACTGAAGATTTGTTGACTGAAGCTACACTTTATAATGGAGAAGGAGGGACAAATAGAGTTTTTTTAAACTTTGGTTACAAACCATTTAAAGGAGTTAGTGTAGGTGTGCAAGGTAATTATGTTTTTGGTAAAATTGAAAACAGTATAATTAATCAAACAGCAGATGCTTTATTGGCGACTAAATATGAAACAGTTTCTAATTTGAAGGGATATTCTTTAAATATAGGATTTCAATATGAAACTGGTTTAACTGACAAAGTTGATTTGAGTTTAGGAGCTAGTTTTGATTTGAATAATACGATAGAAACTAAAGGGAACGAATATTTATATTCTGTATCTTTGACATCTTTTGAATCACCAAGAGATACTATTTTAAACATGAATAGTACTGGAGAATTAAAATCTCCTTTAAAAACAACTTTGGGTGCTGGTATTGGACAAAAAAATAAATGGTTTGCAGGTTTAGATTATAGTTTTCAGAATGCATTAGAATTAGAGGGAAGCGTTTTTAATAGTTATTCTAAAATTTCTTATGATAATTATAGTAAAATAGCAATTGGGGGATTTTATACTCCTAAATTTAATTCTATTTCAAGTTACTGGGATAGAGTCACTTACAGAGCGGGTTTAAAATTTGAAAAGACTGGATTATTGGTTGACGCATTAGGAACAGGAAATGATTTTACTGCAATTGATGATTTTGGCATATCTTTTGGAGTAGGATTACCATTGAGTCAACAATTATCAAATATTAATATAGGTTTTGAGTTTGGTAAAAGAGGAAATACAGATAATAATTTAGTACAAGAAAATTATTTTAACTTTAGATTAAGTCTTTCATTAAACGATAAATGGTTCAAAAAATTAGAAATATTTTAAATTAAAAAGAATACGACGATGAAAAAAGCACTACAAATTTTAGCTTTATTAATTTTTACACTATCAGCTCCAGTAGCTTTTTCACAAGCTGATGCTGATTGTAATATTAAATACAATCTATTTAAAGGTGATTATCAAGCAAAAAAATATGATGCAGCCTATGAAAATTGGTTGTGGTGTATGGATAATTGCCCAACATTATCAGTAAACATATATAAATATGGTATTAAAATAGCTGAACATAAATTAGAAAATGCATCTGCAGTTGAGAAGCCTGCAGCAGCCAATCTGGTAATGAGAGTTTTTAACCAAAGATTAGAGCATTATCCTACAGATTTCGGTAAAATTTATGATGATATAGCGACATTTAAGATGGAGCAAGGTGCGTCTGATGATGAAGTATATACTTGGTTAGAAAAAACTTTTAAAGAGGATCCAACTGAAATGGGGGGTAAAAATATTTATAAGTATTTTGATATTATTTTAAATAAAAATAAAAATACAAACCCTCAAATAGTTTTTGATACATATGATCAAGTTGGTGAAGGTGTTGAAGTTAAACGTGAAGCATATTCTAAAAAAATTGAGGCGATTAACGCAAAGGATTCAACAACATTGAGTACTAAAGATAAAAAAAGAAGAGGTGATTATCAACAAATTTTAACAAATTTATCAATAGTTGAAGGTGGTTTGGATGCTAAAATTTCTGAAATTTCTACTTGTGAGAACTTGATTCCTTTGAATAAAAAATATTTTGAAGAAAAAAAGAATGATGCTGTTTGGTTAAAAAGAGCAGTTTCAAGAATGTATAATAAAGAATGTACGGATGATCCTTTTTATGATACATTAGTTGAAGCATATGTTAAGGCTGATCCTTCACCTCAAGCATCTGTATTTTATGCTGGTATCTTAATAAAAAATGGCGAAACGAATAAAGCTATGGAGTATTTTAAGAAGGCTGTTGATCAAGAAAGTGATTCATATAAGAAAGCAAAATACTTACTAACAGTTGGCCAAATTTTAAGTAAACAAGGAAGAAAGGGAGAAGCAAGAACCTATGCTTATAGAGCTTTAGAGCACGCACCAACAATGGGTAGAGCATATTTGTTAATTGCGGGGATGTATGCATCTAGCGCAAACTCTTGTGGAGTTGATGTAGTTTCTAAAAGAATGGTTTATGTAGCAGCATTGAATAAAGCACTTAAAGCAAAATCGGTAGACCCTAGTATTAGTAGTTTAGCAAATAGATACATAAGTTCATATTCAGAAAATTTACCATCTAAAAAAGATTTATTCGCAGCAGCTATTGATGCAGGAACAATTCATAAAATTGGCTGTTGGATAAATGAAACTGTTAGAGTTCAATCAAAAGATTAGATTTAAATGAGTATAATTGATATATTTGTTGAATGACAAAATCAGTTGTAAATAAAATTAAAAGCATTGCTACCATATTAATTGTAGCAATGCTTTTTTCTTGTACAAATGACGCCAAAGAAGTCCGAGATTTTTTGGCCGATAAAAATTTACCAATTGGTGAAGCTTATAATATTGATCATATCCATACAGATTCAGGTTTGGTAAATATAAAAATGAAAGCTCCAATTATGTTAGATTTTGGAAATAGAAGTTCACACCCATATTCTGAGTTTCCAGAAGGAGTTAAAATTACTTCAATAAAAATAAATGGAGACTCTATAACTGTTGAAGGTGATTATGCTAAGAGTTATAGTAAAACTGAAATTTCTGAAATTAAAAACAACGTTATTATTTATAATTACGCTAATAAAACTAAATTAGTTACTGATCAAATATATTGGGATCAGAAATCGCATTATTATTTTACAGAAAAGAAATTTACGTTTTATACATTAACAGATACTATTAAAGGAACCGGTTTTGAAGCTTCTGAAGATTTGAGTAATTGGTGGGTAAAAAATCAAAGCGGAGTAATTAATATAAAAGAATAAAGAATGCAAAAAATCCAAAAAATATTTGAATATGGTTATTTACTTGTGGCCATTGTGTTTATTGTTGAAACTGTTTTAAATTGGAATGATAATAGAGAACGTGCTTATATGTTTTTAATATTTTCTGCATTAGCTGTATTTATGTATTTTTTTAAAAAACGCTTTCGAAAAAAATTAGAAAATAGAAACAAGTAATTCATGGAAATTCAAATTACGGTTATTCTAATTTCAATTATACTTTCTGCTTTCTTTTCAGGGATGGAAATTGCTTATATTTCTGCTAATA
>NZ_CALAEQ010000091.1 GCF_937891065.1 uncultured Lutibacter sp.
AATTTACAGAAAAAGGATTTATTGAAGTTGGGTATAATTTAAAACAACATCCTGAAAATTCATTTTTAGAGTTTTATGTTAAAGATACTGGTTGTGGGATTCCAAAAAACAAATTTGAAATGATTTTTGATCGTTTTTCTCAAGCAGGCGATAAAGATTTTAAAATTGGAAACGGATTAGGACTAAGTATTTCTAAAGGTTTAATGCTTAAATTAGGTGGTAAAATATGGGTAGAATCTGAAGAAAGTGTTGGAACAACCTTTTATTTCACATTGCCTTATTAAAAAAGTATCATTTCTTATTTTCGAGTAAACTAATTTGTAAATTTGTAAAATGATAGAAGAGAAAAAAGTAACATCTGAAGAAGCCGTTTTAATAGGTGTAGTAACCCAACATCAAGATGAAGAGCAGGCGAATGAATATTTAGATGAATTAGAGTTTTTAACGCTAACTGCGGGTGGAATTGCCGTTAAACGATTTACTCAAAAACTAGAAATGCCACACCCTAAAACCTTTATAGGTACTGGGAAACTAGAAGAAGTACGAGACTATATGCAGACTCATCATATTGAAACTGCTATTTTTGATGACGAACTTTCTTCATCTCAATTACGAAATATTGAAAAAGTATTAAACTGTAAAGTACTAGACAGAACTAATTTAATTCTTGATATTTTTGCTAAAAGAGCTCAAACAAGCTATGCACGTACTCAAGTTGAATTAGCACAATGCCAATATTTATTACCAAGATTAACACGTCTTTGGACACACCTAGAACGTCAAAAAGGGGGAATTGGATTGCGTGGACCTGGAGAAACAGAAATTGAAACTGATAGACGTATTATCCGTGATAAAATAGTTTTATTAAAATCAAAACTAAAGATAATAGACAAGCAAATGGCCGTTCAACGCAAAAACCGAGGAAAAATGGTCCGTGTTGCTTTAGTTGGTTATACTAATGTTGGAAAGTCTACTTTAATGAACGTTGTAAGTAAAAGCGATGTTTTTGCCGAAAATAAATTATTTGCAACATTAGATACCACTGTTAGAAAAGTAGTCATAAAAAACATTCCTTTTCTATTAACAGATACTGTTGGGTTTATTAGAAAACTACCAACGCAATTGGTAGAATCTTTTAAATCTACTTTAGATGAGGTTCGTGAAGCTGATTTATTATTGCACGTAGTTGACATTTCTCATGCTAATTTTGAAGATCATATTGCATCTGTAAATAAAATTTTAGACGAAATTAAAAGTGCTGATAAACCAACTTTAATGGTTTTTAATAAAATTGACGCCTACCAACATCAAACAATTGATGAAGACGATTTAGTTACAGAAAAAACAAAAGATCATTTTACGTTGGCTGAGTGGGAAAAAACTTGGATGAATAAATTAGATAATAATTGTCTGTTTATCTCAGCTTTAAATAAAGAGAATATGGATGAATTCAAAGAAAAGGTTTTTGAAGAAGTAAAGAAAGTTCATATCTCCCGATTTCCATATAATGATTTTTTATATGATGAATATACTGAGGAAGGTAATTAGATAAACCGGAATGAGCGAAATATATTTGAAATTTGAGTAAATTACTTTTTAATAATAAAGCCTATCAATATTTAAAATATTTTGTCTTAGTTATTTATGTTTTATTTGTTCTCATTTATATAAATAGAGTGAGCTTATATGCTATAGACAATAAATATTTAACAATTTTTGCGGGTTCATTTCCTAACTTAATTTCAAGTTTTTTATTTACACTTATTGGTATGTTTTATGTGATTCCTATGCTGTATAAAACTAAAAAAGCATTATTTACTACTAAGTATATTTGGATAATCAACGCCATCAATATTTTTATTTTTTTGATGATTGAATATCTTCATGTTATTTTTAAACTAGGATTTTGGGATAACTTGGACATGATTGTTACTTTAATTGGTATTATTCTTTCAACAACCATTTATTTTAATTTTAGAAAGCATTTTAAGTGACGATCTTTAATTGAGGGTTGTAATTAGAATATAGCAAACCAATTTTCAAGTTCAACAAATGTTATAAAAACCGTTACTTCAAGAAGTTTTTTTCAACAAATTGATGAAACTCCTCTTTATGTTGCTCACTAACAGGAATATAAACTTTATCAAAAACAATTCTATTTCGTTCAATAGTTGTTATCATTTTTAAGTTTACAATATATGACCTGTGCACACGCATAAAGCTATTATTAGGTAGTTGTTGCTCAACAGCTTTCATACTTAATAAAGTCATAATTGGTTTGTCATTGGTTAAATGAATACGCACATATTCGCGCATTCCTTCAATGTATTTAACTTCATTTAATTTAACCTTCAAAATTTTATATTCAGATTTTATAAATAAAAAATCATCATCACTATTAATTTGTTCTAGTTTTGAATTTTGTAAATCGAACCACTTTTTCGCTTTGTTTGAAGCTTTTAAAAACGTTGCATAATCAATAGGTTTTAACAAGTAATCCATGGCATCTACTTTAAAACCTTCCAACGCATATTCACTATAAGCAGTTGTGAAAATTATTTTTGGTGGATTGTCTAAAGATTTCACAAAATCCATCCCGTTTAAATCGGGCATATTAATATCAACAAACATTAAATCTACCTTATTTTCTTGCAAATAGGTTATGGCATCTAAAGGGCTTTCAAAAGATTCTTTTAACTCTAAAAAAGGTGTTTTTTCAATATAACTTCCAATTTGTCTTAATGCTAAAGGCTCATCATCTATTGCAATACACTGTATCATAGTGGAATATTTAAATTTACTTTGTAAATAGCTGTTGTTTCTGAAATATTAAAATCAAAATTATCTTTAAACAATAAAGCTAATCTTTTTTTAGTGTTTTCTATACCAATTCCAGAAGCTTCATTATCCTTTTTAGGGTGGTTACTATTTTCTATTGAAAATTGAAGTTGACCTTCAATAAAGGAAAGTGATATGTTTATAAAGGATGCTTCTTTATAGCTAATTCCGTGTTTAAATGCATTTTCTAATAATGAAGTAAACAATAACGGCGGAATAGATTTATTAGGAATTTCTAAAGGAATTTTGACATTAATTTTTACTTTGTCTGAAAAACGAAGTTTCATTAATTCAATATAACTATTTATAAATTCTATTTCCTTTTTAATTGGAGTCATTTTTTCTTCAGAATCGTATAATAAATGACGCATTAAATTAGATAATTTAATAATGGCTTTTTTAGATTCTTCAGCATCAATATCAACTAATGCGTGAATATTATTAAGCGTATTCATAAAGAAATGCGGACTTACCTGATTCTTTAAAAATGCCAATTGGTTTTCTACACTTTCTTTTTCAATAGTTACTTTTTCCTGCTCTAAATTTGCCCAACGCATTGATATTTGTAAACCTGCATCAAACCCAACAACCAAAATAGCAAGTATTAAAAAATTAGCATACAATGGTATAGGTTTAGGGTTTTTGTTTCGTCCTTGATTTGATGGTGGCGGAAAATTTCTTTCTTGAAACATAGGAGGCGACCTATTTTCGCTCATCCGTTCAGCTCTTTGAGGAGGGAAGTTAGGCTCGTTTAATCTACCGTCCATTTTATAAATTGTAGCTGAAATAACTAAAATTATTAATGAAGTAGTTATAAAGTAAAATGCTTTTTTCTGTTTGAAAAACAGCTTTGGTAATAGCACAAATCTATTCACTAAAAATAACCCAAGTAATGGTAAATAATTTATCCAAACTGTGTAGACTTCATCCCATTCAATTTGGTTTTCAAATCTACCAAACAATAATGGCGAAGCAAATAATAATACCCAAAAAGCAATAATTATAAAAGGCTCAAATAAAGTAAAATTGTAGTGTTTTTTTATAAGTTTCATTTTTTAGTTGTTACTAAATTATATAAAGTTATATGAAAAATATCTTTGTTTGTACTTTCAAAAGAGGGAGTACAAACAAAGATATTAAAACTTAACTTAATTCAAATAATTATTAACTGCTGAGCTTCTGCTTGAAGCGTGTGATTTTAATGTTGTAATTGCTGAGTAAAATGAGCTACTGCTATTTAAAAATGTATAACCTGAAATTTCAGAAGTTGCATAAGGCTCAACTAAAGTGGCATACGTATCATAAACACCTTGAATGTATGCAGTTTCAAAAGGGCCATCTATAGTAGCTTGTACATAAGCATCGTATTTAGCTTTGTAAACATCGTCGTCATATAAATATTCAATTAATGGCCAATCTCCTGAAAGATCTGAAAAATCTAAATTTAAAGCACCTTCCCTTTTTCCTTCTTGAAGGGATTCATTATTATCCCAAGGAATCCAAGTAAGTAAATTGTTATCAGGATTGTTGTATAAATAATAATTGTGCTCCATAAGTCCATAGGTATCCCAGTTTTGAATTACTGTATTTACCGCTAAATAATGAAGAAACACATCCGTATCTAAGACCGCATCTAAACCTGTTCTCCATGATGCAGCATCAGTTGTTCTTGAATCATCATGTAAGGCTGTGAAAACTGATTTAATATCTGTCCAATCGACTTCATCTTCATTTGTTTTCTTTTCAAAACCGTCTTCATTAAAAGTGCCTTCCGCAAAACTTGAGCCATAATCTTCAGGCTTGTATAAATTACCATCATTACTTGAAAATTGAGTTTTAATTACTGTGTTGTCTACTTCCTCCACTAAGGTATACAACCCAAAGTACTCAGGTCCATCTCCGTGATCAACATATAAAGTGTAAAAAGCAGTATTTGAAACTGCTAGTCCAGCATCTTTGAATACTTCAGCAGCTACTTTTTCTCTTAATTGTGAAGCATCATCATAATTATTTTTTAGACTGAATTTTTTAAAACCATAAAAACGTTGATTATCAATTTGTGGGTAATCATCTTCATATTCATCAAAATCCATTTTAAATGATAGTTTTAAAATTCCTGAACCCCAAGCACTTGCTAGGCTAGAATTCCCTTTAAAACGCAAACCTACTTTATACCATTCTTTACCATTGTATAAAACTGACCCAGGTACAAAAATAGGATCTTCATCTGAAAAACTAGAGCTTCCACCACCTTGGCCAAATGTACCATATAAACTTGTCATATCATTTAGCATAGCTTCCCAGTTATCTTCTGAAATTACAAAGTCAAATCTTTTTACTTCAATATCACTAAATACTTCATTAAAATTAGGGTCGGCACTTTTGCTATGTGTTTCATCTGTCCAATCAGTTGGGTCAAAATCAAGATCTGTAATTTGTACTTCTGTATTTGTGTCTTCAACAACTGTTTCTGCAATTGAATCATTATCTGAGCAGCTTATAAATAAGTAACCCGCTAGTAACAACATACTTAATATTGTTGTTAGTTTTAAAATTGAATTTTTCATTTTTTATTGTTTAATTTATTTGAAGTAAAGCTCCATATTTTTTAATGTTTTTGAAAAAAAAATCAACCAACTGGTAGTTTTTATCTACGAATAATGTTTTATTTGTTTTTAATAGTGTACGTATATTTTAACCCTATTATATTAGTTGTTTTTGGAATACTCTCGTTAAGCTCTTTTTCTATGCTGTAAAACAAATTTATTGTTCCTGAGTTTTTTAATTTGTAATCGGTTCCTAAAGTCAGACGATATTTATCGAATCCGTTCTTTTCTCCCTCTTCAAAATGATTAAAAATTTCAGCTGAAAATTTAGGATCTAATTTCCAATTTTTAAAGTTGTATTCAATAGCTGTCTTAAAACGAATATGTTGATTGGCATAATCACCTTCTGAATTGCTAACTCCTAATTCGTTTTTATTTTGATAGCGTAACCTGTATTTAAGTGTAAAATCGTTAATTTTATGTTTGTATGATGCATCTACATTAAATCTAAAATGATTTTCATATCCTTGAATGTTACCATCAGTATCATTTTCTTTAATGAATCTTAATCCTGCTCCAAGTGTAAATTTTTTAGAAATTGAATATTCCGCATTAAGTTGTGTGAAATATTCATCTATTGTAGAAATATCTTCTTTTAAACGAAGTTGCTCTTCAATGCCAAAACTCCACTTTTTATTTAATTTATATTCAAGTCCAATGGTGGTCCAATTGGCCAAGTCACTATTTTGAGAATATCCAAAATTGGTAATTATTACAATTAAAAGGATTGAAAGTAAAACGGTTGAATTATTTATTTTAGTTGCCATTTGTTGATGTGTTTTGGAGGTTAATTTTATTTTACTTTGAAATAGAAAATGGTAACTTTAGCGATATCTCGTAAGAAATCTATATCACCAATTGTAACATTATTAATTTCTAAACCAGTTCTTTTTTCTAAATCACTTTTAAGTATTTCGTAATTTTCAGGCTTTATGTTTTCAATGTTTTCATAAACAATAGATTTTGATTCTTCTTGCTTTAAAGCCCAATACCTTTCAATAAGTACAAGAATGATAATGATAATTGTATTGGCTCCCATAATTTCAGCATAACTCATTTTTTTATTAGCTAATGAATTGATTACTGACACACCAATAACCACAAATAAATAGGTCATTTCTTTTATAGGAATAGCATCTGTTCGGTAACGAATAATTCCAAAAATGGCAAATAATCCAAGAGCCATTCCAATATCTAGCTCATACTTTTTTAGTGTAAAACATAGAAAAAATACGATGACGCTGATTAAATAATATGTAAATACATAATCTTTACGTTTAGAATAAGGATAATAAATGAAACGTATTATAAGGGTTAAAAATGTAAAATTGATAACGAATCTAAACATCATTTTAAAAAAATCATCATCAAAAAGGGGTATCTCTAAAAATTCCATTTGTAAAGGTGTTAAGCAGTTAAATTATTAATTTTAATAAGTTTTCTTTTGAATCTATTGTATTTCAATTGCGGATATATATGCGTCATTCCCATACAATATTTACTAATACTATAAGGGTTTATGCATTTGTTTTTTAGTGCTTTTACAACTGGAGAAGTTCTATTAAATCGTTCTTGTTTTACTTCTATAATTACTAAATTTGAATAGTCTTTTTCATATTTGTCCATTTTGTAGCAAAGATTCAAATCTATGGTGAGTCTTTCTTTCGCTTCAATGTTTACTAAGGTTATTCTATTAAATTTGTTCCAGATAATTGGTATTAATTCCATTTTTTCTGAAGTGGTTTTATAAATAAAATCTAGTAAGGTTTTTGATAAATTTGTTTCAAAGTCTTTAATTTGAATTCTAGATTTTGTGGTTTTTCCCTTACCATCTTTTTGTTTTATTTCAAGAAAGCAAATGTCAGATTCAACGTACTTTCGCATTCTAACTTTTGTTCTGTTTATTTTTCCATTATGATGATCGTTATAGAACTTTTTGTCTTCCGTATCAAAGTATAGTGATGAATAAGTCATCATTCTATTCTCATTAATTTGAAGAACTTTGTATTGGTCTTTAATAGTTTCTAAAACTTCAATTAATTGTTTTTCGTGAATTACAAATTTGGTGTCTGTTCGTTTCATTAATGAAACACTATCCAT
>NZ_CALAEQ010000092.1 GCF_937891065.1 uncultured Lutibacter sp.
TTGTACTAATTGAAAACGGAGAAGAAATTAAACGATTTGCTGGAGCAATGACAATAAATGATTTAAATAGATTCTGTGATACAAAGTAATGATAAACTGCACCTTAGAACTCCTGAAATTTATGCTTACATTTAAACTAAATAACGAACTAACAACATTCAACTAATGTTTTTCTATAACCAAAAAAACAGGCAAATATGAATAAAGCTAGAATTTTAGGAGGAATATTAATAATAACTGGAGGTATCTCGATTTTTGTTTTTGATAATGATGGAATTGGATTTCTATCTGGGATATTATTTGGTTTGGGAATCGGATTTGTTTTAACTGGAAGATTTAGTTATAAAAGTAAAGTATAAACAAATTGACAAATACAATCAAAATGACTTATATCATACTTCTTTGGCTGAATTAAACCTATTTTAGACAATCAAAAATTGCAATTTCAAAATAAAATTAATAGTAACAATATGCTTTTATCATATACTATAATAATTGATAAGGATTATATGTTGTTTGGTTAAAAGGAGTTGCTAGTAATTGTGACTCGTGTACTTTCCTTTCATAGGCTGACTAAAAAAAGATAACTTACTCAAATATACAAGAAAGAATTAAAACCATCTTGTGAAAAACACTGCCAAGAAGTAGGTTTCGATTTAAAACTTGTAATCATTGATCAAACCCAAAATATTGTATGTTTATCAACTATATTGCTAAACATACAATATTTTAGATTTTCAATCAATTATTAGTGAAAGCTATTACCACTTAGTTTAAAATGCTTATTATCACTTGTATATATCTGTAACTTTTGTTACATTGCTGCTAAAATTGCAAGAATAATATCTGAAAACTACGATTATTCGGAAATCTACTTGGGTTAAAAGCAGTGCATACTAGAAAATTAAATTGCAAATTGAATTGAATTAAACCAACTATTATGAACTTAAAAAAAACATTTATTGTTACAGCTATATTAAGTTTAGTTGTAATAGGAACATGGGAGCTTTTTTGGCGTTATCAAGGAATTTATCCAACATTAGACGATAATGAAGCCCTTTGGGCAGTGCAACGTGCAAGAGTAGAAAAAATCTCAAGCAATAACGTTTTGCTTATGGGTTCCTCAAGAGTACTTTTTGACATGCAATTAGATGAATGGGAAGCACAAATAGGTATTCGGCCAATTCAACTAGCGTCAGTTGGCAGCTCACCTTTACCCATTTTTCATGATGTTGTAACTAATACTAATTTTGCTGGAACCATAGTCGTAGGAATCACACCAGGGTTATTTTTTTCAACTACTTCACCAGATGCACAGCCTTGGCAATGGCCACAGTCAAAAGTAGATTATTACAAAAAAAGAACCTATGCTCAGATTTCAAATCATATGTTATCATTACCTCTTCAAAAAAAATTAGCATTTTTAAGTGATGACCAAGGTATTGATGGTATTAAATTAAAAGAATTGATTGGCAAAATAAATATAGGAAATCGGGTTGTTGATCCAATGCCTCCTTTTCATGAATTTGGTGAAATTGCAGAAGACAGAAATAATGTCATGAAACAAATAACAGTAACAGATACAGCCTATGCCAATTCTGTAATTAAAGTGTGGCAGTTTTTTATGAAAGGTGCAGCAAGTGGACCACCGCCAGACAAAGCCTCAACAATGACTTTCTTTTTAAACGATTTAAAAGTATTTGAAGCTCGTGGTGGTCATGTAATTTTAATAAGGTGCCCATCAAGTGGTACATTAAGAGCAGGAGAAAATATGGGAGTGCCAAGAGCTAATTTTTGGGAGGATTTAGTAAAACAAGCAAATGTTCCAAGTTATCATTTTGAAGATTATGACAATTTAAAGGGGCTTATTTGTCCGGAAGAATCTCATTTGTCAGAAGAAGATGCACAATATTTTACTACAGAATTAGTAGGAATCATGAAAAAAGATGGCACTTTAATTAACTTAAAATCTACAAACCATGCTCTTTAATTCATTAAGTTTCGTCGTGTTTTTAATTATAGTCTTGGCACTATATTATTCAAAAATATTTAACTGGACAGGTAAAAAGAGGATGCTTCTTTTTGCAAGTTATATTTTTTATGGGTTATGGAATCCGCCATTAGTTATTTTACTTTGGATTTCAACAATTGTAGATTGGATTACTGGAAAAAAATTAGCTATTGAAGAAAATAAACGAAAAAGGTTACTATGGTTATTGTTGAGTATGTCTGTCAACCTTGGGTTTTTAGGATTTTTTAAATATCGTGATTTCCTTATGGATAATTTTACCACCGTTTTAAATACGTATGGTTATGGTTATCAATCAACACATATGGATATTATATTACCTATGGGAATTTCATTTTACACCTTTCAAACGATGTCTTATACTATAGATATGTATTTGAAAAGAACAGAACGTGCCAAAACCTTTTTAGATTTTGCATTGTATGTTACATTTTTTCCACAGTTAGTAGCTGGTCCTATAGTAAGAGCCAAAGATTTGATATCACAGTTTTATGAAGAAAAAAGAGCCACTTTAAATCAATTCATTTGGGGGTTGTTTTTATTGACTTTAGGCTTATTTCAAAAAGTTGTGATGGCCGATACGTTGTTATCAGACACTGTTGATAAAGTGTATAGCTCAGATAAAATTTTAAATTTTTGGGATGCCTGGATGGGAACATTAGCTTTTTCAGGTCAAATCTTTTTTGATTTTGCAGGTTATTCTACCTGCGCCATTGGAATCGCCTTAATGTTAGGAATTATCTTACCCGATAACTTTAAATATCCATACGCTTCTTTAGGCTTTTCTGATTTATGGCAACGATGGCATATCACCCTATCTTCATGGTTACGCGATTATTTATATATCCCATTAGGTGGAAATCGTCATGGTGTAGTTAGGATGTATGCAGCACTTATGATAACGATGTTATTAGGTGGACTTTGGCATGGAGCCGCTTGGACCTTTATAGTTTGGGGTGGATTACATGGTACTTATTTGATATTAGAAAGATTACAACGCCAATATATACCCTTTAAAATCACAAAATGGAACGGTATGTTTTTGGCATTCACAACCTTTACCTGTATTAATATTACCTGGGTGTTTTTTAGGGCTAGAGAGTTTAAAACAGCATGGAATATGATTAGTTCTATGTTTTATTTTAATCCGGACGGAGAAAAAGTTTTAGGTTCTTTTGATATTTTAAAAGTAGGCATTATTATAGGTATACTATTTTTATGCCACTGGTTTATGAGAAACACCTCCGTTGAAGCAGTTTCAAAAAAAATATCACCAATTGTATTAGCTGTAGTTTGGGCCGTCATGTTTTTCTTGGTTGCCATTGCACAAGGTAGTGGTGAACAGTTTATTTATTTTCAGTTTTAATGGAAAATAATTTCTTGATGTTATGTATCCAAGTTTCCTTTGAAATTTTCATTTCCATAAAGACGGAAACCCTACGAAACGAGGAATTTTATAAATTGAATTTCAATTATTAAACGAGCCTGCTAAAAATTTTCGCAAAAAAAGAAAGATGAATAGAGAACAGCATATGATTGTTAAAAATAAAACCCGAAACAAAACTAAATATCTAAGATTCGGACTTTGAGGAATAAACGGTTTGATTTTAGCACAAAAACGAAAAAATAAACAGAGCGAAAAAATAAACAGAAAAATTCTAACAAACCGAAAAATCTTCGATTTTCCAGTTGTACAAATCTAATAAAACCCCGTTAGCCTTCATTATAAAAAACTAAATAACAGAATGTTTAGAATTACACGAATAATTTTAAAAGGTATAGACTTAAATATAAAAACTAACAAATTAATATATAAAATATGAAAATCAATAACATTTTAGAAGGCATTGGTAACACACCAGTTGTACGATTGTCTAAATTATTTCCAACTGCAAATGTTTGGATGAAACTTGAAAAAGCTAATCCAGGAGGAAGCATAAAAGACAGAATTGCATTATCTATGATTGAGGATGCTGAAAAAAGAAATATTTTAACTCCGGATACAGAAATTATTGAGCCTACATCTGGAAATACTGGTATCGGCTTAGCAATGGTTGCTGCAGTTAAAAACTACAAACTAACTCTTGTAATGCCCGAATCAATGTCTGTTGAAAGAAGATCTTTAATGGCAGCTTACGGAGCTAATCTTGTACTAACTCCAAAAGAGTTAGGCTTAGGTGGTACCATTGCAAAAGCTAATGAATTAGTTGCAAATAATAAAAATGCGTGGATGCCTTCACAATTCACAAACCAAGCAAACCCAGAAATACATCGTAAAACAACTGCTTTAGAAATTGCTAATGATTTTCCTGAAGGTTTAGATTATTTAATTACTGGAGTTGGTACTGGTGGTCATATTACTGGTATTTCTGAGGGTTTAAAGGAAACTTTTTCAAATTTAAAGGTTATAGCAGTTGAGCCTAATGATTCTGCAATAATCTCTGGAGGAGAACCAGGACCTCATCCTATACAAGGTATTGGACCAGGTTTTTTCCCAGAAGTTTTCAATAAAAATTCAATTGATGGCGTCATTAAAATAACAAAAGACGAAGCATTTTCAGAAGTTCAAAATTTAGCAAAAACTGAAGGCATTTTAGTAGGTATTTCTACAGGAGCTTCTTTAGCTGCTGTTAGAAAACAATTACAAACTTTAAATGGTAAAGAAACAATACTAACTATGAATTATGATACTGGCGAGCGCTATCTTTCTATTGAAGACCTATTTTCAAAGTATTATTAATCCTGATATTATATTTTAAATAAATTTCAATCAAGCTATAATTTTTGAACAAAATAGCGCACGTTATTTGAAACAAACTTGGAATAAAATTGAAGAACGTACTGGCCAGGTATAAGTTGAAATAGATTCAGAAATGAAAGGCAATACTTAGTTTGTACTAGTCGTTTTTCAATTTCGCGGAATTAAAAAAAATAACTAAAGGCCAACACCTCATAAAATTTATGCTTAAATTTGATTTAATACATACGACAAACATTCAACTAACAATTTGCTACGGCAGAAAAATCTCCGATTTTTAAGTAGCACAAATCTTATAAGTATTCCAAGGTCAAATCCTAATATATTATCACGTTTTTTTTAAGCTGCATATTTTTATAATTAAATTAATAATTGTTGCTATGACTATTACCTTTAATGGGTTCTAATAAACCTAGTATTCCAAGTGGTCCTAAGCAACCTAAGAGAGACAAGAGGACTAATACTTATAATAGAGCTTAAATCTAAAACCCGTTTTAGTTCTCCTCTTGTTTCTTAGTAAAGTTAATAAGCATAATTTTTATAGTGCTAAATAAAGAAACTCGTTGGCAACAATTAAAAACATTTTAACTAAAAAAATGAAAAATGGAAAATAGTTGGATTATTGCAATAGTACTGTTTTTAATAATCATTTTTCTTTATTGGAGAATTTCTAAGAATTATTTCAAAAATGAAGTTTTTAGCAAAGGGACTTGGGAAAATTGGGGAACGAGATTATTTTATTGGCAAGGAGCAATTTTCGTCAGTATTGGACTTACAACTCTAATATTTTTTCTCTTAAAGTGGACAAATGTTTTAACTTTTTAGAAAACTAAAAGACAAAATAGAGTAACTACTAAAAAATCTCGGATTTTCTAAACGAACAAATCTTATAAAACTCATTGGCAAGACTCAATAGGTATGCTAAAAGAGGTTTAACTTCCTATTAGATGTGGATTATTGATAAGGAATAATGAATTATCTCTTAGAAATAGCAAAAAAAATTGTACATTTAATATAAGTTTAATTGTACAATTAAATTTAAAATATTATAGAATTATTTTGATAAAAAAGTACTATTTTTACAAGATTGTAAAAATAATTGAAAGGAGACTGAAGGTTAACTTTAAATAAAGTTACAAATAAATTGCATTACTAAATACTTGTAATTAAAATAGTTACTAACAATTTTAAAGTTAATACATAAAAGAATACGATGGCCATACGTTACAGAATTACCAAGCGAACAAAT
>NZ_CALAEQ010000093.1 GCF_937891065.1 uncultured Lutibacter sp.
TTTTTTAGACAATTGAACAACTTTTTTTGTTAAATTATAATGCACAACGGGTTTGTATTATCTTAGTTATCTTAAACTTGCAAAACTTATTATGCCTTTATTTCAACGTACCGTAGTTACAAAACATCTAAAATCTCAAAATAAAGAAGACCTTACTGCAAAATGGCATATTTATAAGAATCATTTTCACAATCCTGTTATTCAAGAAGATATCAGAAGCCTTAAAGAGGAGCAATATCAAGGTGAGTTTTTAGAAGCCTTATTTGTGAAAATTCTAGGATATACAAAACCAGCTTCATCTTCTGAAACAAAATTTAATCTTACTACAGAATACAAAAATGTAAAAGACAGTAAAAAAGCTGATGGTGCTATTATTGTAGATGAAGTTGTAAAAGCAGTTATAGAATTAAAAGGAACCAATACTACTGACTTAAGCAAAATAGAAGTTCAGGCTTTTGGGTATAAAAATAACCAGCCAGAATGTACCTATGTCATTACTTCAAATTTTGAGAAGTTAAGGTTTTATATAGACAATGCCATTGACCATATTGAGTTCAACTTATTTACACTTTCTGAAAAGGATTTTGAGCTACTTTACCTTTGTTTAGCTTTTGAGAATATAAAGAATGATACTCCTAAAAAAATAAAAAAGGATTCTGTAAGCCAAGAAGATGCAATTACTAAAAAATTATACAATGACTACTCTTTATTTAAAAGAGAATTACACCAAAGTTTAGTTTTATTAAACCCACAATTTGATGCTTTAACTTTATTTCAAAAATCACAAAAATTATTAGATAGGTTTTTATTTTTATTTTTTGCTGAGGACAGGCAATTACTACCTCCTAACTCAGTTAGATTAATTCTTGAACAATGGACTAAGCTAAAAGATTTAGATGCTTACACGCCATTATTTGATAGGTTTAAAAAATACTTTGGCTACTTAAATACAGGATATAAAGGAAAGCAATATGATGTATATGCCTACAATGGTGGTTTATTTAAAGCTGATGCAATTTTAGATACTATTATTATAGATGATGACCTACTTTACAAACACACTTTAACACTTTCTGAATATGATTTTGACAGTGAAGTTGATGTAAATATTTTAGGACATATTTTTGAAAATTCATTAAATGAATTAGATGAAATAAAAGCTCAGTTAGAAGGACAAGAAATTGACAAATCTAAAACCAAAAGAAAAAAAGATGGTGTTTTTTACACGCCTAAATACATTACAAAATATATAGTTGAAAATACTGTTGGAAAGCTTTGTGAAGAAAAGAAAGCTGAACTTGAAATAGTGGAAGATGATTATAATACTGATAAGAAAAGACAGAAGAAAACTATAAAAGGTTTCATTGATAAGCTTACTGAATATAGAAACTGGTTACTACAATTAACTATTTGTGACCCTGCTTGTGGCTCTGGTGCATTTTTAAACCAAGCTCTAGATTTCTTAATAAAAGAACACCGTTACATTGATGAACTCCAAGCCAAATTGTTTGGCGATGCCATGATATTGAGCGATGTTGAAAAAAGCATTTTAGAAAACAACTTATTTGGGGTAGATTTAAATGATGAAAGTGTAGAAATAGCCAAACTCTCCTTATGGTTACGTACGGCACAGCCAAACCGCAAATTAAACGATCTAAACAACAATATTAAATGTGGCAACAGTTTAATAGATGATGTTGCCATTGCTGGCGATAAAGCCTTTAATTGGCAACAAGAATTTCCGCAAATATTTAGCGAAAAAAACAAAAAAGCATTTCATATCACCACTGCGGTTCACGATAGTAGGACTTCAGAAAGGATGATTAAATATAAAGTCCGTGAAAAAAGAGATTTAGGAACCAACCCTTATCCAAATATTTACTATTTCACAGATGAAGATGATTTAATTATTACACAAACCATTGCACAAATTGTAAAAGAAGCTAAATTAAATATTTTAGCCTATAACATTTGCTCAGACCACATTCATTTGTTGTTGGTATGCGAAGAAGCAGACGTATCAAAAATAGTAAAAACTATAAAAGGGAAAACAGCAAGAATATTTAATCAACACAAGGAAATTAATCCACACAGCAAGGGAATTAATTCCCTTGTTACTGAAAAGGAAACTAAAAGCATTCCGCTATGGACACAAAAATTTGGTTGCAAAGAAATAACTACCGAAGATCATTTGTTTACAGCTATAAAATATATTGAAACAAACAGAAGCAAACACCATTTACCCCAACTTAGCCGCCAAATAAATAATATTATTGATGATTTTATTTGCGATTATAACACGGCTTTTAAACCTGAATATACCGGTGGCTTTGATGTGGTGATTGGGAACCCTCCTTATGTAAGAAGTAGGGGATTATTTGATCATAAAGAAAAAAAATACCTCATCGAAAACTATATTACTTCATCTTATCAATTAGATTTATATAAAATCTTTATCGAAAAAGCTTGTAAAATTATAAATAATACAGGTTGCATCTCTTTTATTACTCCATCAGTTTTTTTAACTAATGATTTTGACAAACCCTTGAGAAAATATATTTTAGACAACTTTAATTTAAATACAATAGTCAACAGTGATAATGATATTTTTAGTGATGCAAGTGTAAAAACTGTTGTTTTTATTATAACAAAATTATTAAGTAATTATTCCGATATTAACTTTTTTAAAATAATTAATTCTGAATTTGTTTTTGAAAAATCTATAGATCAACATTTCTTTATTAAGCAAGATTATTTAATAAATGAGAAGATTAATTATAATGCATTCAGTATAATAAATAAATTAAATAAAAATAAAAAAGTCAATGATTTCTATGAAATAAAAAATGGAATAAAAGTTAGAAAAGAATTGCTATATGAATATAAGATTGATGAAAATTATAAACCATTTATTTTAGGAAAAAATATCTCCCCATTCTTTAATTCGTTTGATAATATTTTCATTGATTATAAAATTGAAAATGAAAAATTATACACAAATCAAGCTTTTCGAAATAAAAAGATTTTTGAACAAGAAAAATTAATTACAAGACAGATTTTAGGGAAAAGAATTGTAGCTACACTAGATGAAGTCAACTTTTTTACGGACCAAACTACATATGTAATTAACACTAAAGGAACTAAACAAACTTTAAAATACTTACTTTGCATATTAAATTCAAAATTAATATTTTATTATTTTATTAAT
>NZ_CALAEQ010000094.1 GCF_937891065.1 uncultured Lutibacter sp.
TTAGCTTGGTTAAAAACCAATAATATGCTTACAAATGAAGAACAAGACGGCGCAAAAGATGCTTTAAAATGGGCTGCCAGAACATATTTGGTTGCTGCCTTAGGTTCTTTAGCTATGTTATTATATTGGGGATTAAGAATATTGGGATCAAGAGATTAAGGACAATAAAAAAGCAGTTTGAAACTGCTTTTTTATAATTGAATTTGTCGATCAATTTGTTGGTCTAAAGAAATAAATGTTTCAGTTCTTGCAACTCCTTTTATTGATTGAATTTCTTGATTAAGAAGTTTCATTAAATGCTCATTGTCTTTACATAAAATTTTTATAAAAATAGCATAATTCCCTGTTGTATAGTGACTTTCAATTACTTCAGGGATTTCTTTCAGTCTTTTAACTGCTGCTGAATATTTGCTTGCTGCGTCTAAAAAAACGCCAACAAAGGCTAACGTTTTATAGCCTAATACCTTTGGATTAATTATAAATTTTGAGCCTGCAATTAAGCCTGAAGCCTCAAGTTTACGCAATCTTTGATGTATGGCAGCTCCAGATATTCCAATTTCACGAGCTATGCTCAATATTGGTGTTCTGGCATCTTTCATTAAATTTTTTAAAATAATTTTATCAATACCGTCAATATGTAACTCTTTTTCTTTCATAAGATATATATCTGAAAGTAAATTTAAAAAAATAAAGGATATGAAAACTCATATCCTTTATTTTTTATTTTAATTCAAAACTTTATTGTACTTCAGGTAGAAGCACAAAGTCTTCCATAAATTTTGTAGTATAGTTACCTGCAATATAATCTGGATGATCCATCAATTGTCTGTGAAAAGGAATTGTTGTTTTCACGCCTTCAATAACAAATTCATCTAAAGCTCTTCTCATTTTATTAATTGCTTCTTCACGTGTTTGTGCAGTAGTAATTAATTTTGCTATCATTGAATCGTAATTTGAAGGAATGGTATATCCTGCATACACATGAGTATCAACTCTAATTCCATGGCCTCCAGGTATATGTAATGTTGTTATTTTACCTGGTGATGGCCTAAAATCTTTATAAGGATCTTCAGCATTAATTCTACATTCTATTGAGTGTAATTTAGGAGTATAATTTTTTCCTGAAATAGGAACACCTGCAGCTACTTTTATTTGCTCGTAAATTAAATCATAATCTATTACTTGTTCAGTAATAGGGTGCTCAACTTGAATACGAGTATTCATTTCCATAAAATAGAAATTTCTATGCTTGTCAACTAAAAATTCTATTGTGCCAGCACCTTCGTATGAAATAAATTCAGCCGCTTTTACTGCCGCATCACCCATTTTTTTTCTCAATTGAGTTGTCATAAAAGGCGAAGGAGCTTCTTCTGTTAACTTTTGATGACGACGTTGAATTGAACAATCCCTTTCTGATAAATGACAGGCTTTCCCATATGAATCTCCAATAATTTGAATTTCAATATGGCGAGGCTCTTCAATAAGCTTTTCCATATACATACCGTCATTGCCAAAACAGGCAAAAGCTTCTTGCCTAGCAGAATCCCAAGCATTTTTTAAATTTTCTTGTTTCCAAACTGCGCGCATTCCTTTTCCTCCACCACCTGCGGTTGCTTTTAACATTACAGGGTATCCCATTTCTTTTGCTAATTTCTCTGCGTCTTCAACTGTTTCTAATAATCCTTCTGACCCTGGAATTGTTGGTACTCCAGCTTCTTTCATTGTAGCACGAGCAGAAGCTTTATCTCCCATTCTACTAATCATTTCTGAAGAAGCACCTATAAATTTAATATTATGTTCTTCACATAATTTTGAAAATTTAGCATTTTCAGATAAAAAACCATATCCTGGATGAATTGCATCAGCATTTGTAATTTCTGCTGCTGCTAAAATGGCTGACATTTTTAAATAAGATTCACTACTTGCTGGAGGTCCAATACAAACGGCCTCATCTGCAAAGCGTACATGTAAACTCTCAGCATCAGCTGTAGAGTAAACAGCTACCGTTTTTATTCCAATTTCTCGACAGGTTCTTATAACTCGTAAAGCTATTTCACCCCTATTGGCAATTAATATTTTTTTAAACATAATGCTTTGAAATTTGAAATTATAAATAAGAGTTAAATTATGAAGGATCTACTAAAAATAATGGTTGACCAAACTCAACTGGAGTTCCATCTTCAACCAAAATTTTTACTAATTTTCCTGAAACTTCAGCTTCAATCTCATTAAATAATTTCATAGCTTCAACCATACAAACTATAGTTTCTGAATTTATAGAATCCCCGACTTCAACAAAAACAGGTTTATCAGGTGATGGCCTTCTATAAAAAGTTCCAATTATTGGAGAAGTTATTTCAATATATTTTGAAGTTTCTTCTTTTACTACAGAATCTGTTGTGTTAGGGCTTTGAGCTGGCATAACTGCCCCTGCAATTGGCACTTGAGGAATAGACATAGGTGCTTGTTGCAATATCGTAGTTTCTACTCGTTCCGAACCTGTTCTAATGGTGATTTTTATATCCTCCATTTCTAACTTTACTTCACTTGCGCCAGATTTGGCTACAAATTTAATCAGGTTTTGAATGTCTTTTATATCCATATTTGTTTGGTTTTAGTTTTTTATTAATTATGAGTTATATGCCCATTTAAAGTAAATTGATCCCCATGTGAATCCACCTCCAAATGCGGCAAAAATTATAGTATCTCCTTTTTTAAGTTGGTCTTCATAATCTGCTAAAAGTAAAGGTAAAGTAGCTGATGTTGTATTCCCATATTTTTCAATATTCATCATTACTTTTGAACTATCTAAATTAATTCTTTTTCCTGTAGCTTCAATTATTCTTTTATTCGCTTGATGTGCGGCAAGCCAAGTAACATCTTCATTTGTCAAATTATTTTTTTCTAATATTTTAACAGTGACATCTGCCATATTAAAAACCGCATTTTTAAATACAGTTTTCCCATCTTGCCTAACAAAATTTTCTTTATTATCTAGAGCTTCTTTTGTTGTAGGATACATTGATCCTCCTGTTTTTACTTTCAAAAATTCTCTTCCTGCTCCGTCACTTCTTAAAATTTCATCTTGCAAACCTAAACCTTCTTCATTTGGTTCAAATAATACTGCTCCTGCCCCGTCTCCAAATATAATACAAGTAGCTCTATCTGTATAATCAATCATAGAAGAGCATTTATCAGCTCCAATAAGTAATACTTTTTTATATTTTCCAGATTCAATATACCTTGCTGCAACTGACATTCCATATAAAAAACTTGAACAAGCGGCTTCTAAATCGAAACCAAAAGCGTTAATAGCACCAATTTGAGTTGCAGTATAAACTGCTGTTGATGCAGCTTGCATATCTGGTGTGGCAGTGGCTACAATTACAAGATCAATTTCTTTTGGGTCTAATTTTTTCTTTTTTATTAATTGCTGAGCGGCTTTTATTGCCATATAAGAAGATCCTCTTCCTTCTCCTTTCAAAATTCTACGTTCTTTAATTCCTGTTCTTGAAGTGATCCATTCATCATTAGTATCTACTAATTTCTCTAACATTTCATTTGTTAAAACGTCTTCAGGAATGTATTTTCCAACGGCTGTAATTGCTGCGGTAATTTTTGTCATAATTTGATTATCTTTCATGAAAAAGAGTGGGTAAAAATAGTAAAATATATTTTGATTATTTACTAAAAACCCTCATTTTTGATCAATTTTATTCAAAAAAACAAAAAAAACCCTCAAAAATGAGGGTTTTTAGTGTGTTTTAACTTATTTTTAATTAAGCTTGAATTTCAACAGAATCTATTACAATTTGACCTCTGTAGTATAATTTTCCTTCATGCCAATGAGCTCTATGGTATAAATGTGCTTCACCAGTTGTTGGGTCAATTGCTACTTGTGGAGCAACCGCTTTATAGTGAGTTCTTCTTTTGTCTCTTCTTGTTTTTGATATTTTTCTTTTAGGATGTGCCATTACTTGTATTTTTATCTATTAGTATATTCTTTAATTTATTCCACCTAGGATCAATTTCCTTGTCTGTTTCTACTTCTTCTTCCTTAATTTCTAATTCTCTTAACTTATCTAATATTTCTGAATGTAAAGTACCATCATTTACACCAGGATGAATTCTTTTTAATGGTAACGCCAATACAATTGCTTCATAAATATATTGTGCTACATTAATTTTATAATCTGAATAAGGTATAATTAATAATTCCTCATTCTCGTCATTAAATTCTTGTCCAAATTTCACAACTAAATCTATACAAGCTTCAATTGGGTACTTAAATAATTCGTTTGTAACATCACAAGTTACTTCAACCCAACCTAAAAAAGTAAAATTTAATTCAAACATTGTAGGTTTCTTCAAAAAAGTTAAATCTACTTTAGTATTTGAACTGTAAAATTCATCGTATTCAAAAAAATCAAAGAACTCATTTTCAATTCTATATTCAAATTGATTTAATCCGTCTTTTATACCTACAAAAGAAATATCAAATTCTTTTAAATCTTTCATGTTGTAATTCAATTTGAGCGTGCAAAGATATAAAATTATAAATA
>NZ_CALAEQ010000095.1 GCF_937891065.1 uncultured Lutibacter sp.
TCAAGAATAGTTGAAATAATTACAGTTTTATCATTAATAATTGGGCCAATTTTTATTTTATTATGTATTGGTAGATTAGACAGATTGCATTATTTATTCTTATATCCAAGAATACAATCACCAATTACTTGGGATATTATTGCTATTATAACTGACTTAATTGGTTGTTTTATATACCTGTACTTAACATTTATTCCTGATTTTGCTATTTTAAGGGATCACAGTGAAAATTCGCCAAAATGGAGACAAAAAATTTATAAATTTTTAGCTATTGGCTATCAAGATACGCCAACTCAAAGAGAAATATTGCATAAAATTACAAGAACAATGTCTGCAATGGTAATTGCACTAGCTATTGTTGCCTACACGGTATTAGCTTGGATTTTTAGTTTAACATTACAACCAGGATGGAACAGTTCCATATTTGCTCCATATTTTATAGTAGCCGGATTATACTCAGGTATTTCAGTGATTATAATTGCAATGTATTTAATTAGAAAGTACTATCATTTAGAACATTATATTAGAAAAGTTCATTTCGTGGTTGGAGGCGTTATTTTATTAATTCTCTCATTACTTTATGGTTACTTTACATTTAGTGAATATTTCTCAAGATGGTTTAGTCATAAAACCCACGATACAAATTTGTTGAACACCTTATTTACCCGCTATTTCTGGGCATTCATTTTAGCAAATTATATTGGAATCCTAGTTCCTGTTGTTATTTTATTTTTCAAGAAATTTAGAACCATTAAGTCAATTACATTTGCCTCTGTTGTTGCAATTTTAGGTTTATGGTTGAACAGATATTTAATAGTTGTTCCTACGTTAGAAACTCCATATTTACCAATTCAAGATACCAGAGAAGAATTTGTTCATTACACAGCAACTTGGGTTGAATGGTCTTTAAGCTTTGCAGGAGTTGCCGCTTTTATTTTGTTTTTTATATTAATTATGAAATTGGTTCCAATTATACCAATGTCAGGAATTATTGACTACGAAAGAGATAATTCAAAAAAAAGAATTAAAAAATCGAAAATAACTGAATAATATATAAAATTAGAAATTATGCAACGTAACATATTAAAACACACAACAATTACTTGTTTTCTTATAGCACTATTATTCAATTTTAGTTCGATAGCTCAAGAAACTACTGTAGATGATTATAAAATGTTGTTCTCTTTTAAAACTACTAAAAAGTTTGACAATACTCGTGTACTTGAAGTAACCTTTATTGGTAAAAATAAAAAAGACCGAAAAGATAAAATTCCAATTTTTGACGCTGAAATACAATTTTTCAATATAGCTGATGAACAAGAAATATTATTAGGATCTGCAAAAACCTCAAATGAAGGAATTGCTGAATTAATTCTTGCTGAAAACCAAAAATATATAATTGATGAAGATGGTTATATAAATTTAACTGCAAGATTTGAAGGTACAGATGCTTTAGATGCTGAAGAAGAAGAGATTTTGGTTAGAGATTTAATTTTAAAATTAAATTTAGAAGAAATTGATAGTGTAAAAACTATATTGGTTAAAGCATTCACAATTGATAGCTTAGGTGTAGAAATACCTGTTGAAGAAGTTGACCTAATTATTTCTATTGAAGGAATGATTTCCAAAATGAAAATTAAAGAAGGAACTATTGAAAATGGTGAAATAGAATTTGAATTACTTCAAAATATCCCGGGTGATATTGATAAAAATTTCACTGTTTATGCACAAATTTTGGAAAATGATGAATTTGGAAATGTAATTCAAAAGAAAACAGTAAATTGGGGTACGTTCGACAAAATATCTTCAATTGAAGAGAATAAACTTTGGTCTAAAGCAGCTCCAATATGGATGTATATTGTTTTAACAATCCTATTAGTTGGTGTTTGGGCCAACTTTGTATACACAGCTTATAATCTATATAAAATTAGAAAGGAAACTAAAATTGTAGAATTAAAAATTTCTGAAGAAGTAGAAGAAGAAAAATAATATTACCAAATAATAAATTTTGGTATTATATTTGATATTTATTAATAAACAACTAAAAACAAAAATTAAACACATGAAAACATTCAAAATTTTAATGATTATTGGGGTATTAAGTTTAGGCTTTTTATCATTCACTAAATTAGTACAGGAAGAGTGGAAAGTACCTGCTAAATACGAAAAAATGACAAACCCTGAAGAGGCTTCAAAGGCTAATCTAGGAATTGGTAAATCTTTATATTCAAAACATTGTAAATCATGTCATGGATCTGCTGGTTTAGGAGACGGTACAAAAGCAGATGAAGTTGATGGTGATTTAGGAGATTTTTCTTCTGAAGAATTCCAATCACAAAGTGATGGTGCTCTATTTTACAAAAGTTATATTGGTAGAGATGATATGCCAAATTTCGAAAAGAAAATGACTGAAGAAGACATGTGGCTTACCGTTCACTATATGAGAACTATGGCTGAATAAGCTTAAACTATATTGAAAATATTGAATAAAAAAAACCGAGCAATTGCTCGGTTTTTTTTTAGGTTTAAGACTAATTATATTTTATATAGTCATTGAAAATATTCTGGTATCAGGTTTATTTTCAATTAAACGTAAATCAAAGGCCATACAAATATTACGCACAAACATTCTACCTTCCTCCTTCACTTTAATTCCTGTTTCAGTAACATCCAATAATCCATCTTCTATTATAGAAGTTAATCGTTCTACAATTTCTTTTTTAACAGTTTCTGATAAGCCAACATTCCATTCAGTTTCTAAATTACACATTAAGTTTAAAATATGTTTTCTAATAATTAAATCTTTTTTAGTTAACAAATGACCTCTAAAAATCGGAATAATACCTTGGTTAACTTTTTCAGTATAGGTATCTATATCTTTCTCATTTTGAGCAAATGCATACCAAGAATCACTAATTGAAGACATTCCTAACCCAATCATTAGCTCAGTTTTACCTGCTGTATAGCCCATGAAGTTTCTATGTAGCTTTTTAGCTTCCATAGCATCGTGAAGAGAATCACTCGGCAAAGCAAAATGATCCATTCCTATTTCAATATAACCATTGTCAAAAAATAATTGTTTACCCAATTCATATAAATGACGTTTTTCATCATCTTTTGGCAAATCACTATCTTCAAAACCACGTTGTCCAACACCCTTTATCCAAGGTACGTGTGCATAGCTGTAATAGGCAATTCTATCTGGTTTTAGCTCTATTGTATTTTTAATAGTTGTTCTAAT
Source organism: uncultured Lutibacter sp. (assembly GCF_937891065.1). Taxonomy (GTDB): domain Bacteria; phylum Bacteroidota; class Bacteroidia; order Flavobacteriales; family Flavobacteriaceae; genus Lutibacter. The sequence continues at coordinate 3,242 of NZ_CALAEQ010000095.1, forward strand.
ACTTTCTTCTGTTTGAAATGGTAATCCAAAAATTAAATCATGACTAATAGATTCGTATCCAATTCTTCTAGATAAATCGTGAACTTTCTTCACTTGTTCAAAACTTTGAACTCTATGAATTGCCTTTTGAACTTTAGGATCGTAATCCTGTATACCGAAACTATTTCTTCTTGATCCTAAATCATATAAAGTTTGTAACTGCTCTTCTGAAGCAAAATTTGGGTGTCCTTCAAAACTAAAATCAAAGATTTCAAACTTATCAGCCCTCTTAAAAATACCATCAATCAGTTTTTTTAAATTTTCAGCTGAAAAAAATGTTGGTGTACCTCCGCCTAAATGAATTTCTCTAATTTTTGGTCTACCACCTAACATGTCACAATACAAATCCCATTCTTTTAAAACAGTTTCCATATATGGTTGTTCAACTTCATGTCGTTTGGTAATTTTCTTATGACAAGCACAAAACGTACATAAACTTTCGCAAAAAGGAAGGTGAATATATACACTTATACCTTCACTATCATTACTTTCATTAAAGGATTTTACAACTGTATTTTTCCAATCTTGCAATGCTATTCCTTCTTTATCCCAAAATGGAACCGTTGGATAACTAGTGTATCTTGGCCCAGGAATATTATATTTTTGAACTAAAGTTGAATTCATTTGTTTAATTTTGATTAATTAGATTTTAGCAATAAACTTTAAGTTATTTTCTAAAATCTAACTTTTATATTCCTTTACAGCATCTATAAATGCTTTTGCATTTTCTAAAGGTACATGTGGTAAAATACCATGACCTAAATTAACTATGTATTTATCTTTTCCAAAGTCATTTATCATTTCCGTTACCATTTGCTTAATTACTTTTGGTGGAGATAATAATCTTACAGGATCAAAATTACCTTGTAATGTTATTTTATTCCCTGTTAATTTACGAGCAACTTGCGGAGTAACTGTCCAATCTACTCCTAAAGCAGCAGCATTTGAATTTGACATTTTTTCTAATGCAAACCAACATCCTTTACCAAAGGCAATAACTGGAGCATCATCTTTTAAAGCTTCAATAATTTGGTTGATATATTTCCAAGAAAATTCATCGTAATCTGCTGGAGATAACATTCCTCCCCAAGAATCAAAAACTTGAACTGCATTGACACCTGCCTTTACTTTTTCTTTTAAGTAAGCAATTGTTGTGTCTGTTATTTTTTGTAATAATGTATGTGCAGCTATTGGTTGCGTAAAACAAAATTCTTTAGCTTTATCAAAGTTTTTAGACCCTTGTCCTTGTACACAATAACATAAAATTGTCCAAGGTGAACCTGCAAAACCAATTAAAGGAATGTCATCATTCAACATTTGCTTGGTTACTTTAATCGCATCCATCACATACTTTAATTCAACCGTTACATCAGGAACAACAACAGTATCAACATCTTTTTGAGAACGGATAGGATTTGGTAACCAAGGCCCTACTCCTTCTTTCATTTCAACTTCAATATTCATTGCTTGTGGAATCACCAAAATATCAGAAAATAAAATAGCAGCATCCATTCCATATCTACGAATTGGTTGCACTGTAATTTCTGAAGCTAACTCAGGAGTTCGGCATCGCGTAAAAAAATCATATTTTTCACGAATAGCTATAAATTCTGGTAAATATCTTCCGGCTTGTCTCATCATCCAAACTGGTGGACGATCAACCGTTTCTCCTTTTAAGGCTCTTAAAAATAAATCGTTTTTTATATTTGTCATCTTATTTTTTAAATTTATCAGCAACTGCTTTCATTGCTATTTGGATTGCTGATCTTACTTTATATATATCTCTTTTGGTCATAGCTGTTGCTAAAAACCAAGCTTCAAACTGTGATGGAGGTAAAAACACACCCTTTTCAATCATTTTCCAAAAAAATGTTTTGAATTTTTCTGTATCACTAGTTTGAGCAGATTTAAAATCTACCACTTTTTCACTTGTGAAAAAAGGATTAATCATAGAACCAAATCTATTCACTTGAAGATCAATTCCATTTTCTTTAGCTGCATCTAATAAAACTCTTTCTAAAAAAGCTGCTGTCTTTTCAAAATCAGCATATGGGTCTTGTTTTTTTAACTCTTTCAGCGTTGCTATTCCACAAGCCATTGCAATTGGATTACCTGATAAAGTTCCTGCTTGATACATTCCTCCAAGAGGTGAAACCATTTCCATAATTTCATTTCTTGCACCATAAGCACCTACTGGAAATCCTCCTCCAATAACTTTCCCTAAACAAACAATATCAGCTTGTACACCTAACAATTCAGAAGCTCCACCAAATTTTGATCGAAAACCTGTCATTACTTCGTCCGCAATTAATAAAACACCACTTGCTTTTGCTAAATCTCTAAGTTCTTCTATAAATTCTTGAGTTGGCTGAACTACCCCCATATTACCCGCAACAGGTTCAAAAATTATAGCAGCTATATCTTTATTTTCAGCTAAATGTTTCTCAACACTATCAATATTATTATACTCAGCAATCAATGTGTTTTTTACAGCCTCATCTGGCACTCCCAAACTTCCTGGTATACTTAATGTTGCTAATCCTGAACCAGCTGCAACTAACAAAGCATCTGAATGTCCGTGGTAACAACCTGCAAACTTTATAATTTTATTATTTCCTGTAAATGCTCTTGCTAAACGGATAGCACTAAAAACCGCCTCTGTACCTGAATTCACAAAACGAACTTTATCCATTCCTGGAAAAGCTTCACAAACCATTGTTGCTAAAATAATCTCTCCTTGAGTTGAAGCACCAAAAGTATAACCCTTTTTTAAATACTTTTTAATCGTTTTTTCAACTACACTATTTCTGTGACCTAAAATCATTGGGCCATAAGACAAAACCATGTCTACATATTCATTCCCATCAACATCAATAATTTTACTTCCTTTTGCTCTATCAATAAACAAAGGAACACCTCCAACAGATTTAAAAGCTCTAACAGGTGAGTTTACCGCACCTACTAAATGTTTCTTTCCTTTTGTGTATAATTCTATTGATTTTTCTAGTTTCATTTTAATATTTATTTTAATACGTTGGATTCCAGACTATGCAAGAATGGTAACTTCATATTTTTTATTTTTTTAATAATAATTTTGCTACTTCTTTAGCAAAATATGTAATAATTATGTCTGCTCCTGCCCTTTTCATGGATAATAAGCTCTCCATCATAACTCTTTCACCGTCAATCCAACCTTTTGCAGCTGCAGCTTTAATCATTGCATATTCACCACTTACGTTATAACATGCAATTGGTCTGTCAAAATTATTTTTTAAATCTCTAATAATATCTAAATAAGCTAATGCTGGTTTTACCATTAAAATATCAGCTCCTTCTTGATCATCATATGTTGCTTCGCGCATTCCTTCATCTCTATTTGCAGGATCCATTTGATAGGTTCTTCTATCACCAAAAGTAGGTGCAGAATCTGCTGCATCTCTGAATGGTCCATAAAATGCTGAAGAATATTTTACTGCATAAGACATAATTGGAAGATTTGAAAATCCTGTATTGTCTAATGCTTCACGAATTGTAACAATCATTCCATCCATCATTCCTGAAGGTGCAACCATATCAACTCCTGCTTTTGCATGTGAAATTACTTGCTTTGCAATATTTGGTAAAGTAGCGTCATTATCAACATCATTGTCATGAATAACCCCACAATGCCCGTGACTTGTATATTCACAAAAACAAACATCCGTAATAACATATAAACTTGGGTAGTTTTTCTTAATAAAACGAACCGCACGTTGCATAATTCCATTATCATTCCACGTTTCAGAACCAATCTCATCCTTTTTTGAAGGGATTCCAAAAAGCAATACTGCTGGAATATCTAGTGCAACAACTTCATCTAATTCTTTTGAAATTCTATCTAATGAAAAGCGTTTTATTCCTGGCATTGAAACAATTTCAGTTTCAATATTTTCACCTTCTTCAATAAATAAAGGATAAATTAAATCATCTACAGTTAGTCTGTTTTCTCTAACTAAACGTCGAATATTTTCTGTCTTACGTAAACGCCTTGTTCTGTTCATAGTATTCAATATTTTTTATTCTTGAAAATAATCATTTACAGATTTTAATACATTTTCAACCGTTGGGACTGAAGCTACAATTACATTCTTAAAATATTTTCTTGCTTCTGTTGCTGTAGTTTCACCAATACAAAATGCGGTACTATCGTATGTTTTATTGTCTTTTAAATAACTTTCAATTCCTGTTGGGCTATAAAAAAGAATTCCATTATACTTTCCTTCAATTTTTCTTGGAGTCAATTGTGTTTGATAACACTCAACTTCATTTACAATTATTTCGTTTTCAGTTAAAATAGTTGCCAATTCATCTCTTCTCTTATTTCCACAGAAATAAGTTACCTCTTTTTCATTTATGTTATTTACTAAAAAATTAGCTAAGTTTTCAGCTGAATTTTCAACGTGAGTAACTTTTCCAATTTTCTTTTCAATCAATCGTTTTGTTCTTTTACCAACGCAATAAATGTTAGTAAAATCTAATTCCATTGGAATAAAATTATCAAGCAAAGATTCAACTGCATTTTGACTTGTAATTATTACATTTTGAATTGGGTTTTTAACAACTTTTGCCTTTAACCTATTATTTCTAGTAGTGATAAAATCACTCATATCAACTCCGATTTTAGTAGATACACTACTTTTTTGGTCTAATGAAAGGTTTTTTGTTGAATAAATATTTATCTCTTTTTCTATCGTAATAACTTCACGCATTAATTTTTTCCCGCCTCTATCTAAAATATAGTTAGCAGCAAATTCCCCTAAATCCGTTGCATTATCTGCAGGAACTTCCTTGTAAAATTCAATTTTATTTTTACCATCAGGGCTAAATAAAACGCCTTTAAATTTTATTTCCTCATCCCAAATCATTGCTAAAGCACCAATTGGAGCCGTACAACCACCTTCTAAAACCTGTAAAAATTTACGTTCAATTCCAACACAAATAGCAGTTTCTTTATCATTTAATTCATTACAGATTTCTAGTAATTCTTCATCTTTATCTAAAGCTGCAATCATTACTGTTCCTTGCGCAGGTGCAGGAATCATCCAATCTAATTTAATATGCTTTTCTTTTTCTGGTAATAAATTAAGTCTTTTTAATCCGGCTGCTGCAAAAATTGCTCCATCCCAATCATTATCTTCTAATTTTTGCAAACGTGTAATTACATTTCCTCTTAACCCTGTAATTGAATGATGTGGATAACGATATAACCATTGTGCTTTTCTACGCAAACTTCCTGTAGCTATAACAGCAGAGTCATTTGCGAAAAAATTCTCGTCATCTTTTATAACTAAAACATCATTAAAATCTCCTCTTTTTAAAACTGCAGCTTGTACAATTCCTTCTGGTAATTGTGTAGGAACATCTTTAAAAGAATGAACAGCGATATCAATGATACCGTTTAATAAGGAGATGTCTAAATTTTTAGTAAAAACACCTGTAATTCCTAATTCATATAAAGGTTTGTCTAAAACTACATCTCCAAGAGAATCTATTTTAACTATTTCTGTTTTATGTCCTAAATGCTCTAATTGTTTTGCAACTGTATGTGCTTGCCAAAGTGCTAATTTACTTGATCTTGTTCCTATTTTAATCGTTCTCATTTAAACTTAACTCTTTAATATTAAACATTTTGCTAATCACACTTATACTTTGATCAACTGAAGTTTCTTCATCTTTTAGGTGTTTCACAAATTGCGTGGTAATTTTTTGAATCATTCGCGAAGTTACAAATTCTGCGTGTTCAATATTAAAATCTTTTATTTTTTTAGAGTGAAAATCAATTTCATCATGCTGTATTGCAAGAAGTGATTCTTTTAAAGCGTTTACAGCTGGAACAAATTTACGAAGTGAAATCCATTCGTTAAATTCTTCTCTATATTTTTCAATTATTTTCTCAGCAGCAGGAATTTCACCTATACGGATTTCAATAGTTTTATCAGTAATTTTTGAAAGCTCATCAACGTTTATCAAGGTTACTCCTGAAATTTCTTTTACTGAAACGTCTACATTTTCAGGCATTGATAAATCCAAAATTTGTATTTCCTGATTTTCTTTTAAATGTTCTTTTGTTACTGTTGGAATACTTGCTCCTGTTGCAACAATTAAAATATCAGTATTATGTATTTCAGTTTCTAAATCTTTAAAATCACCAGCTTTTACCTCTGGATGTTCATTCACAAATCCTAATGCTGTTTTGTGAGTTCTATTAATTAGTGTAATTTGCTTATTTGAGGTATAGTTTAATACATTTTTACAAGTATTTTTACCTATTTCTCCCAAACCATAAATTAGAATTCTCTTATCACTATGATTTTCAACATTTTCAACTATATATTGAATTGCTGCATATGCTACTGAAGTTGTTCCAGAACTAAGCTTCGTGTTATTTTTAACATCTTTACTTGCTTGCAATACCAAATTCATTAAGCGTTCTAAATATGCATTGGTAGTCCCCATTTTTTTTGCCAACTTAAAAGACTCTTTTAACTGACCCACAATTTCATAGTCACCTAAAATTTGACTATCCAATCCTGTTGCAATATTAAATAAGTGATTTACCGCATCTTTATTTTTATATACATTAGAAACTTCAATAAAATCTTCAACATTACCGTTTGAATATTTTATTAACAAACTAATTAATTCAAAAGGGTGTTTAGCAAAACCTGTAATCTCAGTCCTATTACATGTAGATAAAACAAAAACGCCATCAATACCTTTCTCTTTGGCATCTATTAATAATAGTTTTTGATTTTCTTTTGTAACGCTAAAAGCGCCACGAACTTTAACATCTGCTTTTTTATAACTTAACCCTACATTGTAAAATTTGGTAGGCATGTTTTCTTGACTCATAATAAAAATGGTATTACCAATAAGTATCGACAAAAGTACTATTATATATTTTTACATTATGTCGCCATAAGTACTTTTATTGTCGACATAAGTTACAATTGTTACTCAATTCAAATTTAAATCAGTTGATTATTAAAAACACTGATAAATGTCAGTAAAATATAGTTATTCAAAAATATGACAAATGTCATATTTTAATTTAAAATCTTTATTTCTAAAATATTATCATTACTTTTGTTCTGTTAAAAATATTACCTACTTTTAAAATACCGAATGAAAGACTCATTAGATCATTATAAAAACATCGACAAAAGTACTCATCTACTTTTTTCAGAGAATAACACTTTTAAAGTATTTCATTTTAACAATTTATCTTCTAATTCTGAATTACTTAAGCATCAACTAACCAACAATTATATTCAACTATATTTTTGTAACAACCACCAATGCAAAGTAGCTTTTAACATAGAACATTGCGCCATAGACTTAACATCCAACAATTCTAGCATGGTTTATTTTAAAGATGAACAAATGAATGTTCTATTTAATTTACCTCCAGAAGCAGAATTAATAGTTATTTTAATTTCTTTAGAATATTTTCATTCTTTATTTTCAATTGATGGAACCGTAATTTTTAACTATAACAGTTTAAAAGGAGAAAACCCTATTATTGAACCCAAAGAAATAAATGGAAACATAAAATTAATTTTAAGTCAGTTAACAACCTCACAAAAAAATGAAACGCTTAGACCTATTTTTATAAAAGGAAAAATATATGAATTATTGAGTTATTACTTTAGTAAACCTTCAGAAAACGAGAATGAATCTTGCCCATATGTTGCAACGGAAGAAACTATGAGTAAGATTAAACATGCGAAGCAACTTATTTTAATAGACATGAATAATCCTCCTTCACTTCCTGAATTAGCAAAAGAAGTTGGACTTAACATAAAAAAATTAAAAACAGAATTTAAAGAAATTTATGGAGTGCCCGTTTTTACATTTTTATTAAATTATAAAATGGAAATAGCTAAAAAACTTTTATTAGAGCAACAATTGAATGTTAATGAAATAGCATTACATTTAGGCTATAGCACTTCAAGTCATTTTATTGCAGCTTTTAAAAGAAAATATAAAACCACCCCAAAACAATTTACAAAATTATAAATAATGAAAGGAGCTCTAATTGTGAATTTAGGATCACCTAATAGCACATCAACTAAAGATGTGAAAAATTATTTAGGTGAATTTTTGATGGATGAACGTGTAATTGACATGTCATATATTCCACGTTTTTTGTTGGTGAAAGGTATTATTTTAAATACTAGACCAAAAAAATCAGCGGCAGCCTACAAAAAGATTTGGTGGGATGAAGGCTCACCGCTAATTGTATTATCTGAAAGATTGTATAAAAAAGTACAAGAAAATTCAGACATTCCTGTTGAACTTGCGATGCGTTATGGGAATCCATCCATAGAAAACGGTATTAAAAAGTTAGCAGATAAAGGTGTTACTGAAATTTTATTAATTCCGTTGTATCCACAATTTGCAATGGCAACTACTGAAACTATTGTTGTTTTAGCAAATGAAATTATAAAAAAACAATTTCCACATATAAAAATTACCAATGTTCCTGCTTTTTATAACAGAGAAGATTATGTTGAAGTTTTAAGCGAAAGTATTCAAAAAGAACTTGAAATTTTAAAACCGGAACACTTGCTTTTTTCTTATCACGGAGTTCCAGAAAGGCACATAAAAAAATCAGATATAACAAAATCACATTGTAAAATTGATGGAAGTTGTTGTAATACACCTTCAGCTGCTCACGATTTCTGTTACAGACATCAATGTTATGAAACCACTAAATTGGTTGCTGAAAAATTAAATTTAAAAGAAGGTTTTTATAGTACTTCGTTTCAATCTCGGTTAGGGCGCGATCCTTGGTTACAACCTTATACAGATAAAACTATTGATGGTTTTCCTGCAAACGGAATTAAAAATTTAGCAGTTGTTACTCCTGCTTTTGTTTCAGATTGTTTAGAAACGTTGGAAGAAATTGGTATGGAAGCAAAACATTCATTTATTGAAAATGGCGGAACAAAATTTAACACTATTCCGTGTTTAAATGATTCTGACAATTGGACAAAAACAGTTTCAAAATGGATAAATGATTGGTCTGAAACTAATAACAACTAATGGAGTATTTATACATAAAATCCCTACATGTTATTTTTATAACTACCTGGTTTGCAGGTTTGTTTTATGTTATTCGCTTATTTATCTATTATAAAGAAGCAGAAGAAAAAGCCGAACCAGAAAAATCCATTTTAATAAAACAGTATAAACTAATGATTAAAAGGCTTTGGTATATTATTACTTGGCCTTCAGCAGTTTTAGCAACATTATTTGCAGTTTGGCTACTGACTTTACAACCTGTTTGGCTTCAACAAAGCTGGATGCATATTAAATTAAGCTTTGTAGTAGCACTTTTCGCATATCATTGGACTTGTCAAATTTTATACAATCAAATTAGTAAAGGATTTTTAAAATATTCTTCTTTTGCTTTAAGAATCTGGAATGAGGTTGCTACCATTATTTTATTTGCCTGTGTATTTTTAGTAATTCTAAAAACTTCATTTGGGTGGATTTTTGGAGTACTTGGTATTGTTGGGGTTTCTATAATTTTAATGCTTGGAGTTAAATTATATAAAAAAATAAGAACTAAAAATAGCTGGGACAACAAATAAAATACGTTTAAAAAATACAGTATAATTAAGCTCTTCATTCTTTTACTATAAATCCATCAAACAAATAGTCTTTTTACCACTCAAATACTCAATACTTTTCCTTTTTTATTAGATTTTTAATATTCTGTCTATCAGTATATTAGAAGCAAAATATGATTTCGGTCATATTGAATACGAAATCGTTTTCATAATTTTACAACATTATTAAAACAAATATAAACTAGAATTTTATGAAAAAACTTCTATTAGGTAATGAAGCTTTAGCGCAAGGCGCAATAGATGCAGGAATATCAGGTGTTTACGCATATCCTGGAACTCCTTCAACAGAGATTACCGAATATATACAAAAATCAAAAATAGCACAAGAGCTAAATATCCACTCTAATTGGTCAGTAAATGAAAAAACAGCTATGGAAGCTGCTTTAGGAATGTCATATGCTGGAAAGCGATCTTTAACCGTTATGAAACACGTTGGGTTAAATGTAGCAGCCGATGTTTTTATGAACATGTCTGTTTCTGGAATTAACGGTGGACTTGTTGTTGTTGTAGCTGATGATCCATCAATGCACTCATCACAAAACGAGCAAGATTCTCGTTATTATGGTAAATTTGCTATGATACCAATTCTTGAACCATCAAACCAACAAGAATCATACGATATTACAAAATATGCATTTGAACTTTCCGAAAAATTTGGATTACCTGTATTAATTAGAATGGTAACTCGTTTATCACATTCAAGAGCTGGTGTAACAACTGGAGAAAGAGTTGCTCAGAATGAAATTAAACTTCCAAAAAACGCAAGACAATTTCAATTGATACCAATGCATGCAAGAGGTTTATATAACCAGTTAATTGATATTCAACCTGATATGCAAGCGCATTCTGAAAATAGTATTTATAATAAATTAACTAAAGGAACTGATACTTCATTCGGAATTATAACTGCTGGAATTGCTTATAATTATTTAATGGAAAACTTTGACGATGGAAATTGTCCTTATCCTGTTTTAAAAATTTCGCAATATCCATTACCAAAAAAAGCAGTTAAACATTTATTTGATACTTGCGAAAAAATATTGGTTTTAGAAGATGGTTATCCATTTATTGAAGAAATGATTTCAGATTTTTTAAATGAAAATAAAAAAGTAATTGGACGATTAACTGGTGATGTTCCTCGAGTTGGAGAATTGAACCCTGACAATATTGGAAAAGCTTTAGGATTTAAAGTAACCGAATTAAAAGAGGTACCTAAAATAGTCGCAGGAAGACCACCAGAATTATGTGTTGGTTGTGGTCACAGAGATTTATTTAATGCTGTAAATACGCTAGGTGAAGAAGCTAAAACTCAAAAAGTTTTTGGTGATATTGGCTGTTATGCATTAGGTGCATTACCTCCATTTAATAGTATCAATACATTAATTGATATGGGCGCATCTATAACAATGGCTAAAGGAGCTTCTGATGCTGGTATTCACCCAGCAATTGCAATTATTGGTGATTCAACATTTACACACTCTGGTATGACTGGTTTGTTAGAAGCTGTTGTAGAAAACACAAAAATGACTGTGATAATTTCAGATAACTCTGCAATTGCTATGACTGGAGCTCAAGATTCTTCGGCTTCTGGTAGATTGGTAAATATTTGTAAAGGAATTGGAGTTGACCCAAAACATTTAAAAGTATTAACACCACTTCATAAAAATCTTGACGAAAATATTGATTTAATCAGAAATGAAATAAATTACAATGGTGTTTCAGTCATTATTTCGCAACGTCCTTGTGTTCAATTATCAAAAGAAAAAAAGGACAACATTAAACATTTACTAGAAATTGCAATTAATTAATTTTAAACCGTTAGCATGAAAATAAATATAATTTTAGCCGGAGTTGGCGGACAAGGAATATTAACAATCGCAGCAGTTATAGATACAGCAGCACTAGCTTCCAACCTCAACATTAAACAATCTGAAGTTCACGGAATGAGTCAACGTGGTGGAGCTGTGCAATCTCACGTGCGTATTTCTGATAAAGAAGTATATTCAGATTTAATTCCCATAGGAAAAGCAGATATGATTATCTCAGTTGAACCTATGGAATTACTTCGTTATTTACCTTTCTTAAAAAAAGATGGATTGTTAGTTACTGATTCAAATCCATTTTTAAATATTGCAATTTATCCTGAATTAGAAAAATTGTATACCGAAATTAAATCGTATCCAAATAGTTTATTAATTGATGCACAAAAAATAGCCAAAGATTTAGGTAATTCTAGAGCAACCAATATTGTTTTATTAGGCGCTGCATCACATCAGTTACCTTTAAGTGATGAAAGTTTACAACAAGCAATTAAAACTCTTTTTGAAAGAAAAGGCGAAAAAATTGTAACAAAGAATTTGGAAGCTTTCAATGCTGGTAAAGAAATTGCAAAAGAAATATTTTCACAGAAAGTAGTTTAATAAATGATACACGAAAAATTAATTAACCCCAAAAGCATTGTTGTTGTTGGAGCTTCAAATAATATACAAACTCCTGGTGGAAGAGTTCTTAAAAATTTAATTGACCATAATTTTAAAGGTGAATTATTTGCAATTAATCCAAAAGAAACTGAAGTACAAGGTGTAAAATGCTATCAAAATGTTAGCGACATACCACCTGTAGATGTTGCCATTATTGCTATCGCGGCAAAGTTTACACTTGAAACAATAAAAGTTTTAGCACAACAAAAAAACACGAAAGGATTTATAATTTTTTCAGCAGGTTTTAGTGAAAAAGATTCAGCAGGTGAAAAATTAGAACAACAAATAGTTGATGAAATAGATGCTGTTGGAGGAACTTTATTAGGACCGAATAATATTGGATTAATTAATCAGAATTATGCCGGAGTTTTTACAACTCCAATTCCAAAATTAAACTCAAAAGGAGTTGATTTTATTTCTGGATCAGGTGCAACAGCAGTTTTTATTATGGAAGCTGCAATGTCAACCGGACTCACATTTTCAAGTGTTTATTCCGTTGGAAATTCTGCTCAAATTGGTGTTGAAGATGTTTTAGAACATTTGGATGAAACTTTTAATACTGAAACAAGTTCAAATGTTAAATTATTATATATTGAAAGTATTGAAAATCCACAAAAGCTGTTAAAACACGCTACCTCTTTAATTAATAAAGGTTGTAAAATTGCAGCAATAAAAGCAGGAAGTTCTGATGAAGGAAGCCGAGCCGCAAGTTCACATACTGGCGCTTTAGCAAATTCTGATGTAGCGGTAGATGCTTTGTTTAAAAAAGCTGGAATTATACGCTGTTATGGTAGAAATGAGTTAATTACAGTTGCATCTATTTTTATGCATAAAGAATTAATCGGGAAAAATATTGCCATTATTACACACGCAGGTGGTCCTGCAGTTATGTTAACAGATGCTTTATCTAAAAACGGTTTAAATGTTCCTGAAATTAAAGGAAAAGACAGCGAGGAACTTCTTTCAAAATTATATGAAGGTTCATCAATTTCAAACCCAATAGATTTTTTAGCAACAGGAACTGCTGCGCAATTAGAAACTATTATTGATTATTGCGAACACAAATTCTCAACTATTGATGCAATGGTTGTAATTTTTGGAAGCCCTGGTTTATTTGAAGTGTACGATGTTTACGATGTGCTACACCAAAAAATGCGAGCATGTAAAAAACCTATATTTCCAATTTTACCATCAGTTGTAAATGTGAAAAATGAGATTGAGTATTTTATTTCAAAAGGAAATATTAATTTTCCTGATGAAGTATTATTTGGTAATGCATTAGCAAAAACCATTAAACCCTCAACTAAAACCATAAAAAATAGCACAAAAAACACTGCTGATTTAAAAACTATCAGGACTATCATTGATAATGCTAAAGATGGCTACATACATCCTGAACAAGTAAAAGAATTGTTAGTTGCAGCACAAATTCCAATAGTAAATGAAGCTATTTGCACTTCAAAAGAAAGTTGTTTTAAAGAAGCTCAATCACTAGGCTTTCCAGTTGTAATGAAAGTTGTTGGTCCTGTGCATAAATCCGATGTTGGTGGGATTGTTTTAAACATAACTTCTGAAGAAAAATTATTTGAGTCATTTGATAAAATAATGAAAATTGAAGGAGCAACTTCCGTTTTATTGCAACCAATGAAAAAAGGAATTGAATTATTTATAGGTGCAAAAAAAGAAGGAAATTTTGGACATATGGTTCTTTGTGGTTTAGGTGGAATTTATATTGAAGTTTTAAAAGATGTGAATACTTCTTTAGCTCCAGTTTCACAAAATGAAGCGTTGGAAATGATACAAAATTTAAAATCCTACAAAATCATACAAGGTGTTAGAAATCAAGAAGGTATAAATGAAGATTTATTTGCTGAAATAATTACAAAAATTTCAAATTTGGTCACTATTGCTCCTGAAATTTCTGAGTTGGATTTAAATCCACTTTTAGGAAATTCTAAAGAAATTTTAGCTGTTGATGCAAGAATTAGAATTGAAAAAAATTAATTATTTTCAATCAATTCTACTTGGCCTAGATTTATAGAGTTTATACTTCCTATTAAAAAATTAGTATGTCGAGGGTGTATTTTAAAAGATACACCTTCATTTTTAAATTCCTGAAAATGTTCAATAATCTTTTTATTGGAAATTGATGAATTGTCAAACACAATGGTATCAATAGAATCTTTTTTTATAAGAGATCTAATTTGATCAAAATCATCAATTAGATTTTCATTTACCAATAAATATTTTTTACCTAAATAATTATTAACCAACTCATCCTTACCTAAATACAATATATTTAAGCTAAGTTTTAAACTGTTCTTTGGTCTTAAAAATTTAAAAAACTTAAGTAAAAACCAAAATTGAATTCCAAAGCCCATTATAAAATCATAAATCCAATTCAATTTAAAATGTTTCTTATAAAATATCTTCATTGCATTGTGAAAATATACTAAATTTTTAACATCTTTTTGAGTGCTTTCCCCTTTATAATGAATCACTTGAGTGTTCGAATAATAATAATTTTGATAACCTCGATTCAAAATTTTATAACTTAAATCAATATCTTCACCGTACATGAAATAAGCCTCATCAAAACCATTTACCTCATTATAAACAGTTCTTTTTAGTAGCATAAAAGCACCAACTAAAATATTAACAATACCCGTTTCATTTTCATTCAAATGTGTCGCATAATATTTCCCCGTACTTTTACTTGAAATCCCAAAAAGTTTACTAAAAGATACTTGAGGAGTTGGAATTCCACGTTTACTTTCAGGTAAAAAATTACCAGAACCATCAATTAATTTAACACCTAAAACGCCTAAATTTTGTTTACTTTTTGCAAATGCTAAAATTTGATCAAAAGTATCTTCAGCTACAACGGTATCTGGATTTAAAATTAAAACATACTTCCCATTTGCTATTTTAACTCCTTGATTATTCGCTTTTGAAAAACCAACATTTTCTTTATTTTGGATAAGAATTATTTCAGGATATTTTTCTGAAATTAGTTTACAACTAGCATCTGTAGAATTGTTATCAACAACAATAATTTCAATTTTTAAATTTTGAGAAGCAGCTTGTACACTTAAAATGCACTGCTCTAAAAAATATTGAACATTATAACTAACAATAATAACTGATAAATCCATTAGTTAGAATGATTTTTCGAAAGGAATTCTATTAATAATACTTCTTCCTAATGTAATTTCATCGGCATATTCAAGTTCATCGCCAACAGCAATTCCACGCGCAATAGTTGAAGTATTTACCTTAAATTTTTCTAATTGTTTAAAAATATAAAAATTAGTTGTGTCACCTTCAATGGTAGAACTTAAAGCAAAGATTATTTCTTTTATTGTACCACTTTTCACTTTCTCTATTAAACTATCAATACTTAAATTATGAGGACCAACTCCTTCAATTGGTGAAATTTTGCCACCTAAAACGTGATATAAACCTTTAAATTGAGATGTATTTTCAATTGCCATAACATCACGCACATCTTCAACCACACATATAATTTCTGAATTTCTTGAAGGGTTTGCACAAATTTCACATACATCTACATCAGATATATTATGACATTTTTTGCATAATTTAATTTTATCAACCAAACTAGTTAATGCATTTGATAACTGATGTGTTTGAGTAGTTGGTTGTTTTAATAAATGTAATACCAATCTAAGTGCAGTTCTTTTACCAATCCCGGGTAATTGAGAAACTTCATTTACTGCATTTTCTAAAAGTTTTGAAGAAAAATTCATTTCGCAAATGTACAATTAGGAAACGATATTCTCAATAATTTTAGTTTCTTTGTTAATTCATATAAAATTAATTAATGAAACCAATATATATACTTTCTCTAATAGCAATTTATTTTTGTGTACTTCTTTTAATAGCTTATTTAACAGGAAAAAGTGATAGCAACGAAACTTTTTTTAAAGCGAATAAAAAATCACCTTGGTATGTTGTTGCTTTTGGTATGATTGGCGCTTCACTATCTGGAGTTACGTTTATATCAGTTCCTGGCTGGGTTCAAAGCTCACAATTTAGCTATATGCAAATTGTAATTGGTTATTTATTTGGTTATTTTGTAATTGCTTACTTGCTAATTCCTATTTATTATAAACTGCAAATCACTTCAATATACGAATTTTTAAAACACCGTTTTGGAACAACATCCCATAAAACTGGCGCTCTGTTTTTCTTTGTTTCTAGAGTTTTAGTAGCTTCATTTAGGCTGTTTTTAGTGGCTTCCGTATTGCAATATTTTATTTTTGACGCTTGGGAAATTCCTTTTGAAATTACAGTAATTTTTTCTGTTTTATTAATTTGGATGTACACTTTTAAAGGCGGAATTAAAACAATTATTTGGACAGATACGTTTCAAACCTTATTTATGCTAATTGCAGTTTGCGCAACTATTTATATTATTCTCACTAAATTAAATTGGTCTATTTCTGACGTTTTTAATTCATCAGAATTTCAAAAATACAGTCAAATATTATTTTTAGATGATTTTAATGATAATAAACACCTTATTAAATCTTTCTTAGGCGGAATGTTTATAGCTATTGCTATGACAGGTTTAGATCAAGATATGATGCAAAAAAACTTGACTTGTAAAAACATTAAAGAAGCCCAATGGAATGTGATTTCACTTGGTTTTGTACTCATACTTGTAAACTTTGTATTTTTAACTTTAGGAGCTTTGCTATTTGTCTATGCCGAAAAATTAGGCATTGCCATACCTATAATTGATGGCAGCGTAAAAACCGATTTACTATATCCTGAAATAGCATTAAACGGTGATTTAGGAATAACTATTGGAATTGTTTTTGTTTTAGGTTTAATAGCCGCAGCTTATTCAAGTGCTGATAGCGCTTTAACTTCTCTAACAACATCGTATTGTATTGATATTTTAGACATTGAAAATAGAAAAAAGTCAAAACAAAAATCAATTCGAAAAAAAGTACATATCGCAATTTCAATTCTATTAGTTCTAGTAATTGTAACTTTTAGATATATTTTAGAAGACAATATTATAAGTAGCCTGTTACAAATTGTCTCCTATACTTACGGTCCACTTTTGGGATTATTTGCTTTTGGAATTTATACAAAACACGCTATAAAAGATCAGTATGTTTGGATTATAGCATTACTATCAGTTATAATTTGTTATTTTCTTAATAATTATTCCGTGCAAATTTTAAACGGTTATATTTTTGGGTATGAACTTATCATAATAAATGGATTATTAACCTTTATTGGTTTGTATTTAATTAGAAAACCAGCTAAATAATATTTATTTTTGCCGTATGGATAATGATTTAAGCAATTATCGAAAAATTTATAAAAAAAGTGAACTTTCCAAAAATGAGATTTCAGAAAACCCAATGGAATTATTTCAAAAATGGTTTTTTGAAGTAGAAGAATTTGGTGGAGATACTGAAACCAATGCTATGACAATTGCAACAGTTGGTTTAGACGGATTCCCAAAAAGTAGAGTGGTATTATTAAAAAAATATACTTGGGAAGGTTTCATTTTTTACACCAATTACAACAGTGAGAAAGGAAAATCTATTGACAATAATCCAAATGTTTGCCTATCTTTTTTCTGGAATAATATAGAACGTCAGGTTATTATTAAAGGACGTACTGAAAAAATTGCAGAAAACTTATCAGATGGTTATTTTGAATCAAGACCAGACGGAAGTAAGTTAGGCGCCTGGGCTTCAGACCAAAGCGAACCTGTTTCTTCTAGGAAATATTTAGATGAACGTTTAGCTTCCTTTGAAAATAAATTTAAAAATAAAGAAATTACAAGACCCAAAAATTGGGGCGGTTATATTGTAAAACCTGTTAGTATTGAATTTTGGCAAGGACGTCCAAATAGAATGCATGATAGAATTAGATACACATTACAAGAAAATTTTGATTGGAAAATTGAAAGATTAGCTCCTTAATATATATATTTGAACCACAACCAATATTAAATGAAAACACTTTACATTGTTAGGCACGCAAAATCTTCTTGGGAATATGAAGGAATTAAAGACATTGATCGCCCATTAAAAAAACGAGGAATTAACGATGCTTATTTAATTTCTAATGTATTGCAAAAAAAGATATCAAGTCCCGATGTTTTTATCTCAAGTTGTGCAAATAGAGCTTTGCACACTGCAATGATTTTTAGCTATTCTTTTAATTACCCATTAGCAAACCTCAAAATAAGTAAATCCTTATTTAATTTTAGTGATGGTTACTTAATAAAAACAGTAAAAGCATTAGATGATGGTTTTGATTCAGCAATTATATTTAGTCATGACCATGGAATTAGTGATTTTGTGAATAAATTTGGAGACAAGCTTTTAGACCACGTACCTACCTGTGGTGTTATTGGAATTAAATTTGATACCAATCATTGGAAAAACATAAAATCTGGAAAAACATTTTTAACTGAGTTTCCAAAAAATTATAAATAATTTTATTTTGAAAATTGAAAAACTTGCTGGAATTGATATAGGCTCTAATGCTGTGCGTTTATTGGTAACCAATGTAATTACCGAAGATTCTGGTGCTAATCCAAGTTTTAAAAAATCTGCGCTAGTTCGTGTGCCAATTCGCTTGGGAGCTGATACCTTTATTAAAGGAATAATTTCTGAAAAAAATAAAAACAGAATGATTAAAGCTATGAAAGCTTTTAAATTATTGATGGACGTTCACGGAATTGAAAAATATAAAGCTTGTGCAACTTCAGCTATGCGAGAAGCTAAAAATGGTGATGAAATAGTTAATGAAATATTTAAAAAAACTTCTATAAAAATAGATATTATAGATGGCAAGAAAGAAGCCAAAATAATATTTTCTACCGATTTAAATCATATTATAGAAATTCATAAAACCTATTTATATGTTGATGTTGGTGGTGGTAGTACAGAAATTACCATTTTTTCAAAAGGGAAAATTACGACTTCTAAATCATTTAAAATAGGTACTGTCCGTTTATTAGATGACAAGAAAAAATTTAAAGCAATTTGGCTAAATATAGAAACTTGGATCAAAGAAAATACTAAAGGCCTAAAAAATATAAATGTAATTGGTTCAGGAGGAAATATAAATAAAATATTTAAACTCTCCGGAAAACCAATGGGAACAGCTCTTAGTTTAACGTATATGAAAAATTACTTAGATTTTTTAAGTCAAATGACATACGAAGATAGAATCCTAAAGCTAGATTTAAACCCAGACAGAGCTGATGTAATTATACCTGCATCAAAAATATATGTAGCTGCAATGGAATGGAGTGGCGCTACTAAAATTTATGTTCCAAAAATTGGACTTGCTGATGGTATTGTGAAAAATGTGTATTATAACACGTATTAAGAATATCTACTATAACATAAAAAAACCGCTAAAAGCGGTTTTTTTCATATTTAAAATCTAAAAATTAAATTCAAGATTTTATAAACTCTTCAACTAATTTACCTACAATTTTTTCAGCAATTTTAGCTACTTTTTGTACTTCTTCATGTGAAACTTCTTCTACTATTCCCTCTACACCTAAATCGGTTATAACAGAAATACCAAAACAAGTCATTCCCATATGTTTAGCTACAATCACTTCAGGAACTGTTGACATTCCAACTGCATCAGCACCAACTAATTTAACCATTCTATATTCCGCAGGCGTTTCAAAAGTAGGGCCTTGTAATGCTAAATAAACACCTTTTTGAATTGGAACGTTCATATTTTTAGCTATTTGCTCCATTTTCGCAATCATTTTAAGACAATATGGCTCGTGCATATCAACAAATCTTGGCCCAAAACGTTCTTCATTTTTACCACGTAAAGGATGTTCAGGAATAAAATTAATATGATCTGTAATTATCATAACATCTCCAACTTTAAAAGCTGGATTTACACCACCTGAAGCGTTTGAAACAATTAAATTTTCAACACCTAAATATTTCATTACTCGCACTGGAAAAACTGTTTGTTCCATCGTCCAACCTTCATAATAATGAAATCGACCACGCATAGCAATCACTTTTTTATTACCAATGGTTCCAAAAATTAATTCTCCCGAATGACCAGCAACAGTTGAAACTGGAAAGTTTGGTATTTCTCCATAAGGAATCGTAATTTCAATCTCAATCTTCTCAACTAAATTTCCTAATCCTGTCCCTAAAATAATACCATAATCTGGTGTTGTAATCCCTTTCTCCTGAAGAAACTTAACTGTATCTTGAACTTTATTCCACATATTTTTTTATTAATTTATCAAAACTTGTCTTGTTCTTTACAAATTTTGTTTTTATTGATATATATCTCAAATTTTGTAAGTCTGCAAAGATACGAACATAATCTTTCTCTGTTGTTAAAACTATATTATTATTTGACTTCAGTGACTTAAATTCTGAATTTATTTCAGCAATATCCTTCTCTTTAAACTGATAATGATCTGGATATTTTATATGCTTAAATTTAATTTTCTGATTGGTTAAATACTCAACTAAAGGTGTTGGATTTGCAATACCAGTAACAAGTAGTGTTTCTGTATTTTTTAGCTCACTCAAATTTAAGTTTGAAGCTCCTTTTAATTCATTATCATATTCAATAGCTGTGAAAAATATTGATTGCTTTGAAGTTAAATTTAACTTTTGAGTGATCTCAAACTGTTCAACTTCTGAAATATTAATAGGGCATTTTGTCACAATTATTACCTGTGCTCTTTTAGCTCCTGATTTTTTTTCTCTTAAATCTCCTGTTGGTAACATATGATCATCAACATATAAATTATGGTAGGCCGTTAACAAAATATTAAACCCTGCATTTACTCTTCTATGCTGAAAAGCATCATCTAATAAAATAATATCTGGCGGATTTTCTAAAGCTTCTAATTGCTGAATCGCATTTGTTCTATCAACATCAACACAAACAATAACTTTAGGGAATTTTAAATAATATTGAAAAGGTTCATCGCCAATAATTTCAGCAGTTGAATTTTCATCTGCAATCATAAAACCACTACTTTTTCTTTTATAACCTCTACTTAAAACTGCTATTTTATAGTCGTTTTGCAATAATCGAATTAAGTATTCTATTTGAGGTGTTTTTCCTGTTCCACCAACACTTAAATTTCCTACAACAATAGTAGGAGTTTGAAATTGAGTTGATGTAATAATATGTTTGTCGTATAAATAATTACGCATACTTGTAATTAATCCATACAACAAAGAAAACGGAAATAGTATTTTTCTTAAAAATTTCACTTAAGCGAAAATACAAACAAATTAAAAATTTCTGCTTAAATAGGGTAACTTTCTTATGTAAAATTTATCTTTGTTAGCATCATTCATTCCAAACTATGAAAATTAAAGATATTACAACTTGTATTGAAGAAATTGCACCATTAAATTATGCTGAAAGTTTTGACAATGTTGGCTTATTAGTTGGCAACTACTATACTGAGGTTACAGGTGTTTTAGTTACGCTTGACACATTGGAAAATGTTGTTGATGAAGCTATTGAAAAGCATTGTAATTTAATTGTAAGTTTTCATCCAATTATATTTTCAGGATTAAAGAAACTAAATGGCAACAACTATGTTGAGCGCGTTGTATTGAAAGCTATTAAAAATGACATTGCTATTTATTCAATGCATACTGCCTTAGACAATTCTTTTCAAGGAGTGAATGCGAAAATTTGTGAAATTCTTGGTTTGCAAAATAAAAAAGTATTAATTCCTCAAAAAAATACCATAAAAAAGCTAACTACGTACGTTCCAAATAACAATTCAGAAAAAGTTAGAACAGCTCTTTTTAAAGCTGGAGCTGGAAGTATAGGGAACTATGATCATTGTAGTTTTAATACAGAAGGTTATGGTACTTATAAAGGCAATGAAAATTCAAATCCAACTATTGGGGAAAAAGGAAAACTTCATACCGAAAATGAAACTTTTATCAGTGTAATTTTTGAAAAACATAAAGAGAATAATATACTTACTGCGCTTTTTAATGCACATCCTTATGAAGAAGTTGCTTATGATATTGTTCCTCTAGATAATATGAATCAAGAAATTGGCCTTGGAATGATAGGTGAATTGACTGAAGAAAAAAGCGAATTAGATTTTTTAAATTTCCTAAAAGTAACTATGAATGCTAAAGGAATAAGACATTCAAAATTAATAGGAAAACCAATTAAAAAAGTCGCTGTTTTAGGAGGCTCTGGAAGTTTTGCAATTCAGAATGCAATAAGTGCCGAAGCCGATATTTATGTGACTTCTGATATTAAATATCATGAATTTTACAAAGCTGAAGATAAACTTATTATCGCAGATATAGGACATTATGAAAGTGAACAATTCACAAAAAATCTTTTAGTTGAGATACTTACAAAAAAATTCCTTAATTTTGCCATCATTTTATCAAATAGAAACACAAACCCAATTTATTACTTATAATATGGCTAAAAGCAAAGAAGTTACTGTTGAAGAAAAATTAAGAGCTCTTTACGACTTACAATTAATTGATTCAAGAGCTGATGAAATTAAAAATGTAAGAGGTGAACTACCTTTAGAAATTGAAGATTTAGAAGATGAAATTGTAGGTTTAAACAAAAGACTTTCTAATCTAGATGAAGATGTAACTAACTTAAAAGGTGAAATTACAGCCAAGAAATTGGTTATTGAAGATGCAAATACATTATTAAAAAAATATGCCGAACAACAAAAGAATGTTCGTAACAATAGAGAATTCAATTCTATAAGTAAAGAGATTGAATATCAAGAGCTTGAAATTGAATTAGCTGAAAAAAGAATTAAAGAATATAAAGTTAAAATTGAACAAAAAAACGAAGTAATTACCACTACTAAAGAAAACATTGCGAGACAAGCTGATTTACTAAAACATAAATCGGGTGAATTAAGCGATATCATGGGTGATACAATTAAAGAAGAAGCTTTATTACTTAAAATGTCTGCAGAATATAGCGATTTAATAGATGATCATTTATTAAAAGCTTATAACAGAATTAGAACTTCTGTAAAAAATGGTTTAGCTGTTGTTTCTATTGATAGAGGTGCTTCTGGAGGTTCATTCTTTACTATTCCACCACAAAGACAAGTTGAAATTGCAAGTCGTAAAAAAATTATTACTGATGAACATAGCGGTAGAATTTTAGTTGACGGTGCTTTAGCTGAAGAAGAAAAAGAAAAAATTGACAAATTATTAAAGTAATCCTACTTTAAATCCTATAAAAAAAGGCTTCCAATATGGAAGCCTTTTTTATTTTTTAGTTGCACGTATTGAATATAACAAAGGAAACATTCGCTGATTTTCCTTTAACACATACATTCCATCTTCAGTCTTATCCATTTCTGGAAAACTATTGTAAGGCGATTTTTCAAACTCATGTAAAAACTCAATTTGCATACCGGCTTCAGTTAAAGCAGTAATAACTTCCCCTAAACCATGGTTCCAACCATATTCTTTACTTATAATATCGGCATCCTTATTTGTATAGGTTCCTTTATACTCTTCATAAATTGCTTCTTTTTCTAGATATGGATATGTCAATTTTGGGGGTGTTTGTAAAAAATCGAACATCCAGACTATTGGGTGAAATTCTATCAAATAAAAAATACCACCACTTTTAAGTTTACTTGAAATAATTTCACCCCAAGTTTTTAAATCGGGTAACCAACCAATAACGCCATAAGACGCAAAAACAATATCGAATTTTCCTTCCACATTTTTAGGAACATCATATAAATTACTTTCAATAAAAGTGGCATTCAAGCCTAATTCATCATTTAAAAGTTTTGCTTGTTTTATACCTTCTGGCGATAAATCAATACCTGTACACTTAGCTCCTAACCTACTAAGACTTAAAGTATCTTGTCCGAAATGACATTGTAAATGCAGTAATGTTTTTCCTTTAACATCACCCAATTCTTCTAACTCATATTTATTTAATGAAGTTTTTCCTTTTTTAAAACCTTCAACATCATAAAATTCTGATTTAGCGTGGATACTTACTTTTTTATCCCAAGTATTCTTATTTACTTCAAAATATTTTTTATTAAGATCATTCATTCTTTCCGTTTTAGTTTTTCAAAAATAACACAATTAATATAAACCATAAAATTGGTATAGCTTCTACCCAAAAACTTGTGTAATACCGTGTTCTTTTAGGTGATGAAAATATTAAAAATAAAGCCGTAACAAATGAAACAAATATTAGCATATACATTTCAGAGCTAGAAAAATTATCTTTTAAGAACTCACCTAAAACAGTTAATATAAGTAGTACATAACCAACTATTTTAGATTTTTCAACTCCTAAAACTTGAGGTAACGTTCTTAACGATTTCGAATCAAAAGTTACATCTCTAATATCAAAAGGAAGTGTTATTGCCATCAATAATAAAAAACGTTGTAAAAACTCAATATAAACGTTTGAAGTAAATTCAAAATTAGCTTCATATAAAGGAAATAATACTGTAATTCCCGCCCAAGCAAAAGCAATACTAACTATTTTTATGAATGGAAAATTCCGAAATGAAACTTCAATATTTCCAATTTTAAAAAGAGGAACTACATAAAAAAAGGTCATAAAAGCAAAAGGAAGAAGTACTAAAATTGCTTTCAAATTAAATTTGCTAAAAAAGGTAATATATATCAATAAAATAACTGATAAAAATGAAATTAAGCTCAACACATTTTTATGCTCAAAAAACCAATTCTTAAACCAATTAAGACTATTCTTTTTTATTTCAAAAAATCGAATAAAATTATAGGAAATTACGATAGAAAGTGCAACAAAAATAGGAGTTAAATTATCTACAATTCCAAATTTAAGCAAAGTAATTTTAGTTAAACTAAAACCTGCTATGGAAACATGAATATTACTGAAAATATAAAAATCTAATATTTTTTTTAAAAATTTCATTTTACAAATGTACATATTTGTTAATATCCTTAATTTTTGGTTAACAAAATATTATAATTCAGTAAAAACTCTACCCTTTTAATTCCTAAATTTTAAGTAATTTTGTAGATGTTAAATTTTATATACTATTTACAATAATGAAAACAGATTCATTCGTTTTAAGACACATAGGACCTAGTGAAAATGAAGTAAATGAAATGGTAAAAACCATTGGAGTTTCTTCAGTAGATGAACTAATAAACAAAACAATTCCTTCAGACATTCGATTAAAAAATAATTTAGATTTACCAATTGCATTAAGTGAATTTGAATATATGTCACATATTCAGGAACTTGCAAACAAAAATAAATTATACAAAAATTATATTGGTTTAGGATATCATCCAACGATACTTCCAGGTGTAATTCAACGCAACATACTAGAAAATCCAGGATGGTATACAGCTTATACTCCGTACCAAGCAGAAATTGCACAAGGCCGTTTAGAAGCTTTATTAAATTACCAAACTATGGTAACAGAGCTTACTGGCATGGAATTATCAAATGCTTCATTACTAGATGAAGGAACAGCCGCTGCAGAAGCAATGATTATGCTGTTCAACTCCAGAACAAGAGGTCAAAAAAAGGCTAATGCATCTCAGTTTTTTGTTTCAGAAGAAGTTTTACCTCAAACCATTGATGTTTTAACAACACGGGCAATTCCATTAGAAATTGAATTAATATTCGGAAACCATGAAACTTTTGAGTTTTCAGAAAATGTTTACGGTGCCTTAATTCAATATCCAGCTAAAAATGGCCAAACTTATGATTATTCAGCATTTGTTGAAAAAGCAAAAATTGTTGAAGCTAAAATTGCA